>CAXMLS010000502.1:0-2985 GCA_964194235.1 uncultured bacterium
GATGTGTATAAGAGACAGATATTATCCACAGGGTTCGCTGAAGGCGCGCCATTGCCTCGAAGGCAACCGCTTGACGTTCGCTTTCTGCGAAAAGAATAACGTCGCGCATCTCCGCACCGGCAAGCTTGTCGTTGCCGCCCATGCGGATGAAGAGGCAGACCTGGAGGCGCTGAAAAAGCGCGGCGAAGCCAACGGCGTCGAAGGCCTGCGGCTGATAGATTCCGCGGACATTCGTGCGCGCGAGCCGCACGTGACCGGCGTCGCTGCTTTGGATGTTCCCAGCACCGGCATCCTCTCCGCGGAAGAATTGGTGCGCGCCTACGCGCGCGTGGCCGTAAATCAGGGCGCGAATATCGTCACTCTTGGGCGTGTGGTTTCCCTGACTAAATCGCCAGGCGCCATTCGCGTCGGCGTGCGCATCGGCGACGATCCCAATCCTCAACCGGAATCCCGCTCTCGGCAGGACGCACGCGCGCAGGAAACATCAGAACCAGAAACGGCGATACACGAGGTAATTGAGGCTCGCTGTGTGATTAATGCCGCCGGTTTGTACGCCGACGAAGTTGCGGCTTTGCTGGGCAATCGTTCGTGGAGAGTCTATCCCGTGCGCGGCGAATACTGCGAAGTCCGCGGCCCGCGATCCGCATTGATCAACGGCCTCGTGTATCCCATGCCGCACGCCGATGGATTAAGTCTCGGGATGCACTTCACCAAAACGCTGTGGGGAACTGTATTGATCGGGCCTACCGCCCGATACGTGGAAGGAAAAGATAATTACGAGCGCGATCGTTTGACCGTGGCGGATTTTATTCCCGGCGCTCGCCGGTTGCTGCCCGAAATTTCCGAAGCCGACCTGCAACTCGGTTACTCTGGCCTGCGTCCGAAACTTATGCCCCCCGGCGATCACAGCCCAGCGGATTTCGTGATCACGCGCGACCCCGACGCCCCTCGCGCGATTCACCTCGTAGGAATTGACTCTCCCGGGCTGACCGCCGCGCCGTCCATCGCGCGTCAAGTTTGCGAAATGGTCGCTGAAGTTCTCGAGTAGCCAACAAAGTTCAAGCGACAATTACCCGCACGAACTTTTTCTTTCCCGCACGCAAGAGAAAATTACGCGGCTTGCTGAAATCAACTTCTTTCCGCGGATCGTCGATCCGTTGCCCGTCGATCTCCACCGCGCCCTGCTTCACCAGGCGCTCCGCCTCGCTGACCGAAGCGACGAGTCCGAGCGTCATCAATAAACTTTTAATCATCTGTGGAGCGCCCGGCGGCATATTTTTACTGGGCGCTTCTTCCGGCGCCTGTCGATCGCGAAACACCCGCTGAAAATTCTCGCCGGCCTTGCGCGCCGCTTCCTCACCGTGAAATCCAGCAATCACTTCCTGCGCCAACCGCATTTTCACATCCATCGGATGAACGCTGCCGCCCGCTACTTCCGTCTTAAGTTGTGAAATCTCTTCCGGCGTGCGGTCCGTCACCAGTTCGTAGTACGACCACATCAGCTCATCCGGAATGGACATCATCTTGCCGAACATTTCCCCCGGCGCTTCCGTAATGCCCACGTAATTGCCCAGACTTTTCGACATTTTTCGCGAGCCATCCAGCCCGACCAGAATCGGCATGGTGAACGCCACCTGCGTTTCCTGCCCGTACTCCCGCTGAATTTCGCGTCCCATCAGCAAATTAAATTTCTGCTCCGTCGCTCCCAGCTCCACATCCGCTTCGAGCACCACCGAGTCGTACGCCACCAGCAGCGGATAAAGCAGTTCGTGCATGGAGATCGGCTGCTGATTGGTCAGGCGCGTATGAAAATCTTCGCGCTCCAGCATGCGTGCCACGCGGTATTTCGCGCACAGCCGCACAATATCGTAGCTCGTCAGTTTGTCCAGCCATTCACTGTTGTAGCGAATCTCAGTTTTTTCCCGGTCAAGTATTTTGAACACCTGCTGCAGATACGTTTGGGCGTTGGCATTCACCTGCTCGCGAGTAAGCGGCGGCCGTGTCTCGGATTGCCCCGTCGGATCTCCGACCATGGCGGTAAAATCGCCGATCAAGAACACCGCCGTATGTCCCATTTCCTGAAAATGTTTCAGTTTGCGGATTACCACCGTGTGCCCCAGGTGAATATCCGGCGCCGTGGGATCCACGCCCAGCTTTACGCGCAGCGGTTTGCCCGTTTTTGCGGATTTGTCCAGCTTGGCCTGCAGCTCCGCTTCGCGAATAATCTCGGCGCTTCCTTTTTTCAGGTAAGCAAGCTGTTCCGCAACGGTTTTAATTCCTGACTTGGTCATCGAGTTTCAGTGTGCCCTGGTGAAAGTGAACCAATGTATTCGACGAAATCGAAATTGCTCACTCTCCAGCGGTTTGGTTTGCCAACCGCCTCACCCGTCGTCCTTCAATTTTAAAGCGCCCTTCGAGAACGATCCGTACCGCCTCGCCATAAATGCGGTGCTCTTCCCGCAGAATCTTTTCCGAGAGCGTCTCCGGCGTATCGTCGTCCAGCACCGGCACCACCGCTTGCAGAACGATTGGCCCAGCATCCAGATTCTCGTCCACAAAATGCACCGTGCAGCCCGCAACCTTCACGCCATATTCCAGCGCCTGCCGCTGCGATTCCAGTCCCGGGAACGAGGGCAGCAGCGAGGGATGAATATTCAAGATGCGTTGCGGAAAACATTCCACAAAATACGGAGACAGCAGCCGCATGTAACCGGCGAGGCACACTAAATCAACTTTAGATTCGCGCAAAACCGTTACAACCTGGCGATCGTAGGCTTCCCGTTCCAGGCCCTTCGACGGAATCACGCGTGTCGCAATCCCGCACGCCCTGGCTCGTTCAATTCCTTGCGCACCTTCGCGATTGGCAATCACCACCGCAATCTGCGCGTTGGGAATTGTTCCGGCCGCCACGCCGTCCGCAAGCGCCTCAAAATTCGAGCCGCGCCCGCTCAGTAGCACACCTATGCGTCTGTCTCTTATACACAT
>CAXMLS010000503.1:0-1841 GCA_964194235.1 uncultured bacterium
GATGTGTATAAGAGACAGCCCTGATATTCATAGCGCAATCCCAGGTTTAGAGTGACGTTTTTCTTAATCCGCCAATCATCTTGCGCAAACCCGGCGTATAGCCACTGCGTGACATTGCGCGTGGGATCTCCAGCCAGAACTGCCGCATTGGCTGGGTCGCCGGCCAGGAAATCTTCCAACGGGGTCGCGCCCGCAAAAGCGTGGTTGCCTTTAAATCTGATCCTTCCTCGACCCGCTCGGAACGTACCCTGATGAACCTTATCGTCGCGAATTTCGCCGCCGAACTTGAAGCCATGCTTGCCGACCAAGTGCGACACTTGATCGATCACATCGTAAACATTGTCGGGTCCCACCAATTTAGGAAAATTGTGGAAACCGCCGAGCTCCGTGAAGCCGTCTATCCTGATGTTGGGTAACCCGCCCAGGACCGGGTTCGTTACGCCGGTGTTGATGTTGTATTTTATGTTGGTATTGTTGGGAATGATGGTCAACGTGTAGCGCGTGTAACCCGCCCGAAGTTCATTCGACCACTGGGAATTCGGCGACCAGGCCCAGTGTCCTGCTGCCGCTTGCGCCCTTGAATGAATCTTGGTCTCGAACTGGGGCTGCAACTCCGGCGCATCCTCGGCTAGCAGAGTATCGTTGCCAAAAAAATACGAGCCGCTAATCGAATGCTGGTCATTCAGGTGGTAATCGACCTTTCCCAGCAAGTTTTTTGATGAATTGGAATTGGGGAAGCCATTGCCAACGGTTTTGCCTGATGTTGCGTTGGGTCCGTAAAACTGCAGTAGATATTGACTCAATGGACTAACCGAAATTCCATGCGCTGTGAGATCGGCAGCGGCATCGGGAATGCTTTGCCCCGGATTTCCGATAGCAGCTGAGGTGGGAATATTGACCTGCAAGGAATTTCCGACCGTGTACCGTTGTGCTTCAAACGCGCCGAAATAGAACAATTTGTCGCGGATGATCTTTCCGCCTGCGCTTCCGCCGAACTGCTCCAGTTCTACTGGCGTCTTTGGTGTTCCAACAGGGTTGAAATAATTTCGCGCATCGAAAGAATCTGCGCGCCCAAAGGCGTAGGCCGAACCGTGAATGTCGTTCGTGCCGGATTTTAAGCCGACGCTGGTGATTGCACCAGGTTTCCATCCAAATTCAGCCTTAGGATTAACCTGGGTGTTGAACTCCTGAATCGCGTCAATCGGCAACAGCGTAGCTGCGTCTCCGGCGACCGCTGCAGCATTGGTAACGCTCAATCCCATGAATGCTTCGTCGTTGCTGAGTCCATCCACAATGTAGCTGGTATCTTCCGGACGAATTCCGTTGGTGCTCTGAGTCCAGGGTCCGCCGCCCGGATACACCATGGTTCCCGGCCGGAGTGTTAGCAGGTTCTGATAATTCCTGCCATTTAAAGGCAGATCGTTAATGATTTCGTTGCTGATCGTCCCGCCCAAAGTGGTCGTGGTGGTATCCACCATCGGTATTTCTTCAGTTACCGTCACGGTTTCATTGGTGGAACCGGTTTGCAGCACCGCATCGACTCTGACTTCCTTGCCTACTTCCAACAAAATATTCTGGCCCTCGAAGATCTTGAAGCCTTTGGACTCTACACGCACCGTGTACGTTCCCGGTGTCAGGTCCACGGCCACGTACTCGCCATCCTGGTCGGTCGTGAGATTTTTTGGGATTCCGCGCTGGACGTCCGTAATCGTGACGCTGGCACCCACGATGTTCCCGCCGGATTGGTCGGTCACCGCGCCCATAATCCGACCATTGCTGCCTTGGGCACGCAACTGCACTGCGCCGAGTAAAGTCGCTAGGGCTACGATCAGTATGCTGAC
>CAXMLS010000504.1:0-3358 GCA_964194235.1 uncultured bacterium
GATGTGTATAAGAGACAGCCCCAGAATCCACCGCTTCCCGCCGATCCCCCGCTCCTCTTTCCCTGCCGCAACTTCCGTACCAACTCCGACGGTGGTGTAAAAACCCAAAAGCCCCGCGGCGCCAGCGCGCATGCGTTCACACAGAATCCCCTGCGGCGCCAGTTCCAGTGTCACTTGTTTCGCGGCGAACTGTTCCTGAAAATAATTGGAGAGTGGCCCCGGAAATGCCGCAATAACGTGGCGCACCTGTTTATTCTTGAACATCACTCCCAATTCGCCTTCGCGCGTTCCGCAATTATTGCTGATGGCCGTAACGTCCTTGATTCCTTTGCGCGAAAGTGCCTGGATCAGATTGTTCGGAAAGCCGGCGCCGCCGAAGCCCCCGAACATGATGCTCGCGCCATCGGGAATGCCCGCGACCGCTTCGTCCAGCGACGAATAGATTTTCTGTTTCATAGGAGCTTCTGAGTTTAATACCAGCGCGCCTTTCCCGTAATGGCCTGTTTCATGTACCCAGAAAATACTTTCGCATCAAACACTCTCACGGCAAGTACGCAAAGTTCTACCCAAGCGCTTGTCCACGCGCTCGCTGGCGTTCCTCGGGCTTCGTCATTTACTATCGAAATATAACCATGAGACGCGGAACAATTTTAATCGCAATATTGGCCGCCGTTGCAGGACTGGTGGCTGCGATTGCGACGCGCATTATGCACGACGGCATGAGCGCACGCGCGACTCCCACCAAGCTGGAAGAATTCATCGCGCGAAACACCTGGCGTCTCTCGCTGCCAAAAAATGCGCGGACTACGCCAAATCCCGTATCTCCATCCGCGGAAGCATTGCGCGAAGCGCGCCTCCATTTCGCCGATCATTGCTCCGTGTGCCACGGGAACGACGGCGGCGGTGACGCACCTCTGGGCCGCGGAATGTATCCGAAACCGCCCGACCTGCGCGAACCTCTCACGCAAAATCGTTCTGACGGCGAACTTTTCTGGATCATCGAAAATGGCGTGCGCTTTACTGGAATGCCTGCGTTTTCCAGTCACGGCGCGCAGGATGAATCGTGGAAGCTGGTGTTGTTTATTCGCCACCTGCCGCAACTCACGCCCGAGGAACGCCTCGAAATGTCTCGCAACAATCCCAAGAGTCCTGCCGACCGCGAAGAAGATCAGCAGGAAGATGAGTTTCTGAATGGTGCGCCGTCCGGTAAAAAGCCAGAACCCACCCACACGCACCCTTAAGGTATTCTTGTATGGTCCGCCTGTGAGGCCCCTATGAAAATGCGAATTGTCGCAATCTTGCTTTCCATTACCTTCGTTGCAGCAATGGCCTCGGCCCATGGCGACAAGAAGCATGTGCTGGGCACCATTGAAAAAATCAATTCCGGCTCGGTTACGGTGAAGACCAGAAACGGCAAGTCCGTGGAAGTAAAACTAGTGGCTTCGACGGTGTATACCTCCAGACTCGCCGCGACCGATAAGCCCGCCACTGTTTCCGATCTCGCCATCGGGGAAAATGTCGTAATTCACGCCACTTCAAAAGGCGATCAACTGGAAGCTGACGAAGTAAAATTTTCGGCCGCAACTGCATCGCACCCGACTGCCCCCAAATCTCAACCCTGACTTTTTTTATTTCTGATCATCCAGCACATGGCAGGAATGCGTTTTTAATACCAGCCAGACTTTTCGCTCCACCTCAAGTCCTAACGCGCGCTTTGCTCCTGGTGTGAGGTGCACGGTAAAGACCACTCCACAATCCACCTGTGCAACAACCAGGGTCCCGCGTTGCTCCAACAATATAATTTTCCCGGCGATGACATTACGTGCGCTCAGACCGCTCGGCAACTCCGTGGCCAGCAGAATATCGCCGGCGCGAATGGCCACGCCGACTTTGTTGCCAATTGCTGCATAGCCGAGCGGCGTTTCAATCTCGCACGCGCTTTCCGCCAGGCGCACCTTCATCACCCCGTCGGTTTCGCGCCATTCTGTCACCGTGCCGCTCAGCAGGTTTTCAAATCCCGCCGCTTGCGCGAGCGGAGACCGCCGTGGCGCTTCCAACACTTCGTGCGGCGTGCCCGCGCCGACAATCCTTCCCTGATCAAGAACAATCACTCGTTCGCCGACAGCGTCCACTTCCGACCGGCTGTGCGTCACATACAAAATCGGTATCTCGTGCGCCGCATTCCACGCGCGCAGATCGTCCATAATCGCTTTCTTCAATCCCGCATCCAGCGCAGTCAAAGGTTCATCGAGAAGCAGCACGCGCGGCGAAATCGCCAGCGAACGCGCCAACGCAACTCGTTGGCGCTCGCCGCCGGAAAGTTGATCGGGTTTTCGCGTGGCCAATTTGCCCACGTGAAAAGCCTCAAGCATCTCGTTCACGCGCGACGCGCGTTGTGGCGCGGGAACGTTCGCGAGCCCATACGAGACATTTTCTTCCACGCTCATATGCGGAAAAATCGCCAGGCTTTGAAACACGTACGCGATTTGTCTTTTTGCCGGGGGCACATCGGTTTTCTGGTCTGCATCGAACAGAACTACTCCCCCCAGAGAAATTCGCCCGGACTCCGGTCGAATCAATCCCGCGACGCAATCGAGCAATGTCGATTTGCCTGCACCAGACGGGCCGAAAATGATGGTGATGCCGGGAGGAACTTCGAGCGCAAAATCCAGAACAAAGGAAGAACGATCGCGCTCATGGCGCGTGGTGCGTACGCGTACGGCGAGGCAATCGCGAGTTATCTCGCGGCCCACGATGCCCACACGCGCCGGCCGATTTTCCGATTCACTCCGTACACCACCGACAGCACCGCGAATGAAATCGCCAGCAGCACCAGCGCCATGAGATTTGCCTGAGAATATTCCATGGACTGCACGTGATCGTAAATGTCGATAGAAACGGTGCGCGTGATTCCCGGCAAATTTCCGCCAACCATCAGCACCACGCCGAACTCGCCGAGGGTATGCGCAAAGCTCAGCACCACGGCGGTGACTATCCCCGGTAAAGAAAGCGGCAAAATTATGCGCCAAAAGGTTCGCATGCGGCCGGCCCCCAGCACCGCGGACGCGTCGAGTAACCGTCGATCGACGGCTTCGAAGGCCGCAATTAGCGGCTGCACGGTGAACGGAAAACTGTAAAGTATCGACGCCACAACTAATCCCGCAAAAGTGAACGCCAATCCGCGATGGAATAACGCCTGCGACATTTTCCCCAATGGGCCGTGCGGGCCCGTGGCTACCAAAGCGTAAAATCCCAGCACCGTGGGCGGCAACACCAGCGGTAACGCGACGACAGCTTCGAGGAGAAATTTGCCTCGCCAATTCCAGTACGCCAGCCAGTACGCCAGCGGCATACCGAT
>CAXMLS010000505.1:0-6942 GCA_964194235.1 uncultured bacterium
GATGTGTATAAGAGACAGATATATAGCCGTTCCCGCTCGCTGGTCCGGTCCTTCAACGTCATCGCTTTCTTCAACGCTACCTCGCCATCCTTGGCCTTTCCGAGGTTCCCGTACGCCACGCCCATTTCCCCGTACGCGATTGCGAAGTTCGGGTCCAGTTCCACGGCTCGCTGGTAATGCGCCATCGCGGCAGTGTCGTCCAGTTTCCAGTGCTGCGCGTGCCCCAAACTGTATTCCTTCAGGGCATCGAGCGACGGCGTGGTTGCGTCTTCCAGAGGCTTGGCATATTGCTGCACCGACGCCAGCGATTCACCTAACTTCTGCCGCACTCCGGAGGCTGCGCGGTCCAGGCCTTTCAGCACCTGCTCTTTGCTATCGACTTCCACCTGCTCCGTCGCGATCGTATCTCCCGTCTGTCCGTTGAGCGATTTCAGTTGAATCACATAGTGACTGCCCAAACTCGCGATAGAGCCTGCCATCATGGCCTTCACGCCTTCGCGCTGGCAGATCTCGCGGCCCACCTCGCTGGTAATGCGGTCGGTCGACGGCCGCCCCATATACTTCAGCGCCTGCTGTATTTTCGATTCCGGAAAAATATTTAAATATGGCGATTGCTCCAGTTGCGTTGCCAACGCTTGCTTCAACGTGCCATCGAACACCGTATCGCCGGTGGTATTCACAAACTCGGTCAACAGAATCGAATCCTTTTCCGTCAACGCCTTGGTGCGCCGCGTAAAAACTAGTCCTGACACGATTGCCGCCACGAGAAGCGCTCCCGCGGCCACCCACAGCCAGCGTTTTGCGCCAGGTGCCGCAGATGCCATTGCGCTTTTCGAGGCAGCGCCAGCGATCCAACTCGCCGACCCGCTGCCTGTACCTTTGCCACTTCCATCTGCAGCTTCGCGTGAAATTTCCCCAGCGCTTGCCGCCGGCGCCACTGCCGCACGAGCGCCCGACGAAGGGGACACTCTCGTTGGTTCCCCCGCTTCCGGTACCGTCACCATCGCCGATGGGCTGCGTCCCGAATCCGTCTCCCGCTTCAGACGCTTTAGATCGCTGCGCAAATCCGCCGCCGACTGGTACCGCAGCTCGCGGTCTTTCTCCAGCGATTTCTGAATGATTCGTTCCAATTCCGCCGGCAGATCCGGATTCAAGCGCACCGGTGCCACGGGAACGCGGTTCATAATCGCGTCAAAAATAATTCCGGAGCTTCCTCCGCGAAACGGGAGTTGCCCCGTGGTCATCTCGTACAAAACCACGCCAAAGGAGAACAGATCGGTGCGGGCATCCAGGTCTTTGGCGCGCACCTGTTCGGGCGACATGTACGCCACCGTTCCCAATGTGCTACCGGGACTGGTCAGGTGGTCGGTATCCAGCGCCAGCGTCGCCATGGTGTCCGCGTTCTTGGTCGTGCCTTTAGCAAAACGCGCCAGTCCGAAATCCAGAATTTTAGCGTGCCCGCGCTTCGTGACGAAAATATTGGCCGGCTTGATGTCGCGGTGTACGATCCCTTCCGCGTGCGCCGCGTCCAATCCGTCGGTCACCTCGATGGCAATTTCCAGGAATCTCTCCAGCTCCATGGGCCGCCCGGAAATTAAATGTTTTAAGGTTTCCCCGTCCAGATATTCCATAGCGATGAAAGCCTTGCCGCCTTCATCGCCGATGTCATGTATGGTACAGATATTGGGATGGTTCAGAGCGGACGCCGCTTGCGCTTCGCGCTGAAATCGCGCCAGCGCTTGGGGATCTTTAGCCACTTCATCGGGAAGAAATTTCAGCGCCACAAAGCGATGAAGCCGCGTATCTTCCGCTTTGTACACCACGCCCATTCCGCCGCCGCCAAGTTTCTCGACAATGTGGTAATGGGATACGGTCTGCCCAACCAGCGACGGGAGTTCACTCATCGGTTCCGCATATTCTGGTCAATCATGTGCGCAGCAGTTTGTTTGGTGATTTGCTTACTCATTTGCTTGGTCATGTGGCCGCAATTTTAGTTTCCCCGCCGCACGCAAGTCAATATATCCCCGCCACCTGCGCGAGAAAGTTTGGGGTGCGTGCTAGCCCTTCAACACCTCGCCCACGCGATCCAGATCCTCTACACTCTCCGGACGCCAGGCCGCCCCCAACTCCCGCACCGCCCGGTGAATTTCTTCCAGCGAACTTTTCTCGAGTTCCCCTCGCCAACGCTTCCACTCCGCGCCTGCCGCGGCAATCTCTTCGTCGCTGGCATCTCCGCGAAACGCCCTTGCCGCCGCTGCCGCCGATCCGTATTCGTCGCGAAAATCTTCGTGAAGATAGGCCGAAAAAAATTCCCGCAGCGCATCGAACTTTTTACCCGAACTTTGCTTCGGCATTATCGAGCCTCCGGATACGTGGTCAGCACAAAAAATCCCTGCCCATCCGCGCGCAACACAATCACTGCCCGCGTGCACGGTTCCGCTTGTGATGCGCCATGCGTGATGCTTCGACCGATCACCCGCCCTGCGTCGTAATGCAAGGCAAGATTCCGCCGCCGTTCTCCCTGCTCTTCCCACCGCGCGATTTTGTCGCGCTCCGCGCGCAAAGCCGCCCCCACGGTTTCTTCCGCCGTCGCCAGGTCCGTCCACGTCGAGGAAGCGGAAATATCGCGTTCCCGATCCAGACGCTCTCTCAACTCATCATCCGTTCGGCCCACATGTTTTCGTACGCTGTGCCCGCCCCGCTGCTCATCCGCCTGCAGGTCGTATCGTGCACCGGAGGTTTGCTCAGGTGTTCGCGACGTGTCGTCCTCACGTCGTGAGTTTCTGTCGCTGTGTCGATTGGCTGCGCTCTCTTGACGTACTTCCCAACCTTCGCGCGGTGGCACCGCCTTATCCGGCGTTCCATTGCATCCATTCGCCAAGGCCAACAGAACCAGGACGAAACCACACACCTGCCAATTTTTATATTCGTCTCTGATCATGAAGTGATTCCTTCCGCCGCAAGCATGTATGGATTTCGCGATGTCGCCAAGAAAGTTCTGTTCAGTAGCTCTTTAGCTCTTCTTTGGACACAGGTTCGTGGCGGCGCAAGAGAGTGATGGAAAACACCAATATGAGGAGAAGCAAACCTAGCAGGCCAAGTTCAACCATCGAAGCATGAAAAATACTGGCAACCTCCGGTGTCCAGTTGCCCCGTTTGGTCAACGTCGCCGCTTCCAGCGTAATCACCAGCATGCGCCGAATAGAGGCGATCAAACCTACCACGAGGAATGGTTCGGTAACCAGAATGTGCGAGTGAATGGAGATGCGCACGGTGTGAAGAATCTCTACCAGGATCAACACCAGCAGAAGTTGATCTAGAATCCGCAGTATGTCGGTTGCAATGGTCCAGTGAATCAAGGCATCCAACAGGACCTTGCCGGCCGCCCCAATCGCGGCGAGTGCGCTGATGGAAATTAACACCGCAAGGATGGAATAGATGGCCGCTTCAGCCTTGCCGATGTAGTCGCCAAAGTGGGTGCGAAGCTTTTCTTTGTCAGCGGCCATTTGCGCGGATAGTATCAGCAGGTCCGTCGCTCTTCAACTTATAATCGCCATGCGCCGCGACAAAACATGCAGCGCGAATAGCGGTGACGCGCTTCGTCGCCGCACGCTACTCATAAAGTGTGGGTGGAATTTAAATCGCGAGGCGCTTGCAAAGGTCGTGCCGCCGACTACCACAATTGGTGTAGCACTGAGGGTCCGCGGCGTTTCGCGACTTACTATTCTTCCTGCTGCTGCTGTTGCTGCTGGGCATGGATCAGTTGCGATTTCTGGTCCTCATGCAAAAACTGCGACCATTCCTCATCGGCCGCAAACTCCTCATCCGGAGCCAGCACCGCTTCCGATGGGGTCACGCGCACGCGCACCTGCAGTTCGGTGTCAGCCTTCCCTTTCATTGTGCCCATCGTGGGTGGTACGTCCGCGTAATCGCGCCCAACCGCTGTGCGAATATGCCGCTCTCCTGCCACCAGGTTGTTTGTCGGATCGAATCCCACCCATCCAAGAACTGGCAGAAACGCTTCCACCCACGCGTGGGTGGCGCCATCGGCGGAGCGATCGGCGTTCTCGCCACTGTGATAAAGATATCCGCTCACGTAGCGGCACGGAATTTGCGCGTTGCGAACCAGCGTGATCATGATGTGCGCGAAATCCTGGCACACACCCTGCCGAGACTTCAGCGCGGTTTCAATCGGCGAATTCACCGCAGTGCTTTTTTTCACGTAGGTAAAGCTGCGGTACACGCCCACCAACACGTCGCGCAGAAACGCCAGCGGGCTCCTTCGGTCTCGGTCCGCGACGCCAATTTCTTTCGCCAGTTCCTCGAGTTCCGGAGAGGGCCGCGCAAAATGACTGGGTATCAGCATGTCCCAGTAATCTTTCTGCGCAATAATTTCTTCCAGCTCGTGCCACGCGCCGTAATCCATCGTCTCTGGAATCGGTTGCTGCGCATCGATATTTACCAGCGCATCGGAAATAATCGTCAATTGGCGGTGACGGAACGGCAGATCGAAGTGGTGCACCAGATTGCCGCGCGCATCGGTATAGGAAAAAATGCGCGCCCGCGGATTCACCGATAGTTGAAATATAAAGCAGCGCTGGCTGCCTTCGCTTCGTGGATGCATGCGCACTTCCATCATGCTCTGCCAAACGAATTGGCTGTAGCGGTAGCGCGTAAAATGTCGGATGGCGTAGAACATCAGGCTTCGAAAGCGACCTCAATCGGATATTCGATATACACTTCGTGAACCGCGGCATGCAGATCGCGGCACTGCTCGATAATTCCCACGAGGTACTTATGAAAATCTCCGCGAATCACTTCACCGATCTGCACGTACGCCACCGCGGAGCGTAAACGGCCGATCAGCCGTTCGATCTTTCCGGTTCGCCGGCTCAAGGACAGTTTGCTGATCGAGCCCAGCGCCTGGTGCATGCGGTCCAGCGAATAGCGCACCGAATACGGAAACTCCGGGCGCAAAAGAATAAAATCCGCGATGCGCTCCGGTTTGAGTTCCGCGGTGCAAGCCTTGCAGTACGCTTCAAACGCGACACAGCTCGTCAACAAACCCACCCAGTCCAGATCATCCGCATGCTTGTCATCGGAATAATAGGCGTCCAGCAAAATGCACAAGTTGCAGGCGCGCTCGATGTATTCGCCCAGCTGAATAAAGTGCCAGCCTTCTTCGTGATTCATGGTGCCGTCGGTGATGCCGTGAAAGCGGTAAGAACCTTCGCGCACCAGGCTCACGATGCGCATGGCGCCCTCATCATCGTCCGTCTGCAGATCCGCGCCGTTAATTTCGTGAAACATCCGGTTCAGGTGCTCCCACATCTCGGAGCTGATTTCCTCTCGCACCTGTCGCGCGTTTTCGCGCGCTTCACCAATACACTTCACGATCGAAAACGCTCCCTCCATATCCGCCACAAGAAGGAACAGCGCACTTTGCGGATCGAGGTCCGCCGCAGCCACCCCGGGCGCCAGCGAAGATACCGCGCGAAACCAGCGCTCCTCGGTAGAAAATTTTGCGGGATTCAACAACAGCCCGTACGTCGCTTCCAGCACGCGCGCAGCGTTGTCGGCGCGCTCAAAATTGCGGCTCATCCAGTACAAGCTGTCGGCTACGCGTGAAAGCATTGGCCCCGTTCGCTCAATTCTGTAACACCCACGTATCTTTCGATCCGCCGCCTTGCGAGGAATTCACCACCAGGGAGCCCTTGCGCAAAGCCACTCGGGTTAGTCCGCCCGGCACAATGGTTATGTTTTCGCCGTACAAAACATACGGGCGAAGATCGACGTGCCGCGGCTCGATGGTTCCATCCACAAAACACGGCGCGGTCGATAGATGAATGGGCGGCTGCGCGATGTAATTTCGCGGCTCCGCCAGGATTCTGCTGCGGAATTCGTCCTGCTGGTCCTTGGTGCTGTGCGGCCCGATAAGCATTCCGTAGCCGCCAGACTCGCCCACCGCTTTCACCACGTACTGATCCATCTTCTGGCACACGTGCTCGCGCTGCGCTGAATCGGACATCAGCAGCGTCTCCACATTTTCGAGAATGGGATCCTGATCCAGGTAATAGCGGATTATTTTGGGAACGTAGGAATAAATCGCCTTATCGTCCGCCACTCCGGTGCCGAGAGCATTGGCGAACGCCACATTTCCCGCGCGGTAGGCATTGAACAAGCCCACGGCGCCAAGCGCGGAACGGCTTTCAAACACCAGCGGGTCCAGGTAGTCGTCGTCAATGCGCCGGTAAATCACGTCGACGCGCTGCAATCCAAACGTCGTGCGCATGTAAACCACGTTATCGTGAACCAGCAAATCGCGGCCTTCCACCAACTCAATGCCCATCTGCCGTGCAAGATAGGTGTGTTCAAAATAGGCGGAATTGTAAGCGCCCGGCGTCAGCAGAACTACCGTCGGCTCGGAGCGGCCTTCGGGCGCGAGGCTTCGCAGCGTGGAGAGAAGCGCTTGGCCATATTGCTCAATGGGGCGCACGCGGCATTTCCGGAATAGCGCGGGAAAAATCTGCTTCATCACCCGGCGGCTGGTGAGCATGTAGGAAACGCCGCTGGGCACGCGCAGATTATCTTCGAGCACCACGAAATTTCCCTCGGGATTGCGAATCAAATCTGTTCCGACGACCGTCACGTACACGTCGCGGGGCACTTTAACCCCGCGCATTTCCCGCCGGTAATGCTTGCAGGTGTAAACGATATTTCCGGGGACTACACCATCTTCAATAATTTTCGCTTCGTGATAAACGTCTTTCAGGAAAAGGTTCAGCGCGGTAATCCGCTGCGTTAACCCGCGCTCGATGGTTTCCCATTCCGTTGCAGTAATGATTCGCGGCAGAAGGTCGTGCGGAAAAATCCGCTCCGTGCCCTTCTCGCTGCCATACACCGTGAAGGCGATTCCCTGATTGAAGACTGTCTCTTATACAC
>CAXMLS010000506.1:0-2382 GCA_964194235.1 uncultured bacterium
CCTATGGCCGCCATTAACCCGCCGACGTAAGACAAACGTGCCATCACCGTTTTGTCGAATTCGTGCTCAAACAGCTCGCGCCACCGTGAAAACACCCAATGCGCGTTGCCGTAGAACACCATCGCCGACACCGCAAACAGCAGCGCTTCTCGAGGATAGCTGCTCACATCCGCCCCGTCTGAACGCATTCCACAAATTTTCGCTGCATCCACCGCGATCATCTGCGCCGCAGCAACCACCGTGGCCGCTGCTCCCAATCGCCGAAACACAATCTCGCGTGTCCACACGCCAATCAGCAGCAGCATTTCCGCTTCGAGCAGCCAAAAAACCGAAAGCTTCATCCCCGAATAGCGGAACGGGAAAGCCGCGATTAGCAGAACGGCACCCATTGTCGTCAAAACGATCACCGCAGTTCGCCTGCGACGCTGCGCATCCAACATCCGTCCAAGCAACGCTTCGACGCCGCCAATCCAAAGCAGCGCCCAAAACGCCCATTCCGGATGCGTCGACTGATATTTGAACGAGAGCAATAGCAGAATCGTGTTCGATAACGCTGCCAAGGTGGAAATCCGCTCTTGGCGGTCATCGTCCGGATTTCGCAGCAAATAGGACCCGCGGAAGATCAGCCAGTAAAGACTCAGAATCCCCACGCTGGCCGCAAACTCCGGAAATGGATGTCTGTGCCCGTGCATCGGCTCAATGATCGGCCGCAGCCACAGGTAGTGATTCAGATAGCTCGCCACAATGCCGAACAGTTCCAGCTCAAACCATTTCATCCGCCCGACAATCACAACCAGCCCAGCCGCCAGCATCGCTCCCGCCGACAGACTGTAAACATTTGAGTGGCTAACAGTCACCGTCAGAAAAGCCAGCAGGAACGCCAGACCTGTCACCACTTGCGAGCGGTAGCGCAACGTGTGCCACACCATCACGCCGGCAACCGCCAGCATCAGTAGCAGGTCGGTCAGCTGCGACCGCAGCACTTGCGCTGCCGGCACGTGATACATCGCGTACGTCGTAAAGAACAGCAGCGCCCATCCCCCACCTATCCCCGCGCGCGCCAAAATTTGATAGCGATGGTTTAGTTCAAACCACACGCCCGTCCCCAGCAGCAAGCCGCCAACGACATACCCGACCAGCACTTTGCCCGCAGGTCCCAGAGTTTTGAGCTGATACGCGAGAAAGAACGCGACGCCCAGCACCAGAATCACGATGCCCAGCTTGTTCAGCCAATTCGTGCCCAACGCTTCTTCAATATCGAGCGCCGATTTGACGCGATGTGCTGGTGACCGTGGAGCCTTGCCCGCGGCGTCACTAAAGATTCGCGTCGCAAATAGAGGTGGCGGAGAATAATCAAACATCACCGAAGGAACGGAACCCGTGGTCGCCGCCGCAGGAATCCGATCTGTCGCATCCATTTCGCGCGCGGCGACTACCGGCGCCGGCGTTAGCTCGGCGGGCGGAACCTGGGAAGTGGGCGCAGGAGTCGGGGCTGCTGCAGGTGAGGCCGGAGGTGCAACGTGTGGCGTCGCCGTCGTAGGTGGCGGCGCACCTTGCCGGATCGTCGGCTCGCCAGCAGCGCGATCAACTAGTTTCTTGACTGCCAACTCCAACCCACTGACGCGGCTAGTCAGTTCGTTCCAGCGCGACTCATTCTCCGTGCGCTCACGTTTGCGCTTGCGGCTCCCGCGCCACAGCGCAATCAACAAGCCAAGCAGGAGACAGAACAACAGAAAAAAGTCGATTTTCTATCACCCCAGCGACACATGTTCTACAGGCGCCGGATTTTATCACTAAAGGATTGCGTAAGAGATTTGAAACTAAGAGTCTGTTACATTTTGTGCCGCCGATTTCCGTCCACTCGGATTCTCTTCATAAACGAAGCGAGTATTTCTGGCGCTCAGACTTGTAGTGGATGCGGATGTCCAGTAACCGATTCCTCGCAACCTCTCAAGGATTCGCTGTTTCGAGCCATTGGTGCCACCCTGAGGCTCTAATTGCCGCCTTTTGCCGCCTCGACAAATGGCTAAGTTGTTGCAGAAAAAAAGGATGGTTGGTAGGGGCGGTGGGGATCGAACATACAAACCATATGGAAACAAAGGAGTTTTGCGGTGCAGCCTGGCCTTCTAAGGAACTGAAAAGAAAGGAATGGAATTCTTAGTGCCCCCTTATTGCCCCCAAGAAATTATTTATCAAGCTATTCGGCAAGGTGAGCACTAGGCTTCGAGCGGATTTCCGTCCGGCTTGTCTGTTGAATCAATCCATGACGCTCCAGTAAAGCGGCTGCGGCGGCGTGACTTCGACAAGTGTCCTACTATTCAGCCAAGTGGTGGCAAACAATAGTTTCCGGATTGCCGACATCCATGATAAGTCTTTGTCAAG
>CAXMLS010000507.1:0-2902 GCA_964194235.1 uncultured bacterium
AGGCTTCGGACTGTGTGGCATCCCCGAGAATCTAATTGCCGCGGTGCGCCGCAAGGGCATAAAAAATCTCACCATCGTAAGCAACAATGCCGGTATCGATGATTTCGGCATCGGTGTGCTCCTGCAGACTCGCCAGGTGGAAAAAATGATTTCCACATATGTCGGCGAAAATAAATTGTTCGAGCAGTTGGTGTTGAGCGGCGAATTGAAAGTGGAGCTAAATCCGCAGGGCACCTTGTCCGAGCGGCTGCGCGCCGGCGGCGCGGGCATTCCCGCTTTCTACACTCCCACTGGCGTTGGCACCATGGTCGCGGAAGGAAAAGAAACCCGCGAATTCGATGGACGGCTGTACCTGATGGAGCGCTGGCTACGCGGTAACTTCGCTTTCATCAAAGCGTGGAAAGGCGATCGTTGGGGAAATCTCATCTATCGCAAGGCGGCGCGAAATTTTAATCCCATGATGGCTACCGCGGCGGATTATGTCATCGCTGAAGTGGAACACCTGGTGGATCTGGGTGAGCTTGAACCCGACTTGATTCACACGCCGGGAATTTATGTGGACGCGATTTTCCAGGGCACGGCGTACGAAAAACGTATTGAAAAGCGCACCACCAGCAAATCTTAGCTAGCTATTTGGAAAAAACAGAAAGCGGAATGCATGCCACTTACAGAAGAAGAAAAACGCGAACGTATAGCGCGCCGCATCGCGCTGGAATTGCGCGATGGCTTCTACGTCAATCTTGGAATCGGAATGCCCACGGCGGTCGCCAACTATATTCCGAAAGGCATCGAGGTCATCATGCAGTCCGAGAATGGGATGCTCGGCGTTGGACGCTATCCACTGGAATCCGAGGTTGATCCCGATCTGATCAATGCCAGCAAGGAAACCGTTACGGAAGTCCCCGGCACGTCTTATTTTTCATCCGCCGATTCATTTGGAATGATTCGCGGCCGTCATGTCGACTTTACCGTTCTCGGCGCGTTGCAAGTAGATGAGAAGGGAACTCTCGCGAACTGGGCTATTCCCGGGAAAATGCTCAAAGGGATGGGCGGTGCGATGGATCTGGTAGCAGGCGCTAAGCGCGTTTATATCGCTATGGAGCACGCCACCCGTGATAAGCGTCCAAAAATTCTCACAAAATGCGCCCTGCCTCTTACCGGCCTGGAAGTCGTGGATCACATCGTCACGGAACTGGCGCTGATCGACGTCACGCCTGAAGGTCTACTCCTTCGCGAGTTGGCACCCGGAGTCACCATTGACGAAGTTCAATCGCTTACCGAGCCCAAACTTCTGCTGCCGCCCGGTGGTCCCAAATTAATGCCTGCTTAAGCCGCGAATTGTTTCTTTCCTCGCGCAGGATGAAAACGCTCATGGTCGCGCTCATCACGGCGCGTTATGCCGCCGCGCCGTACTGAACGAATAGTGAAATGCCGAGAAAACCGTGAACGCCGTTACCACATAGATCAAAAAATGGTTCACTCCTCCCAGTCGCGCGCCCGGGTACGCCGCCGCCAGTACGATCATGAACACCAGCAAGATCTGCAGCGCTGTCGTAAGCTTCCCGTACACGCTTGGCGGAAATGGCTGGTAGCCGGAAATAAGTAGAATCACCACCGCAACCATCAGGATCAGCACATCGCGGCTCAGCACAAGTATCGTCAGCCACCACGCCAGCTTTTGTTTGAACGCCAGAATGATAAACGAAGAAGATAGCAGCAACTTATCCGCGATCGGATCCAGATACGCCCCCAACGCAGAGCGTTGATTCAGTTGTCGTGCCACCAGTCCATCGACGCCATCCGACAATCCCGCGATAACCAGCACCAGCAGCGCCGTTTTATAATGTTCGTAAGAAATCAGAATTAGAAAGAACGGCAGAAAGCCAAGCCGCAGCAGCGTGATTTGATTTGGTACCGTCCAGATGGGGCCTTGCATTTGTGGACGAGGATAGCGCAGTTCAAGCAAATTGCGCGAGGTACTCGGCCAGGGAACTTCCTACTTTTCGCGCGAACAGTTCCGCCATGGAAGGTATCGCGCCGGATGACTCGTCGAGAGAAATTCGCTCCACGCGATTCATGGGGAAAAATATTGTTGGCAGGCCCACTCGTTCACCGTCGGGCCCGTTGATCTGCCGGACAAAGTGATCGAAGGAATTTAAATCGATGCCGCGCAGCGTGATTCCCGCCGGATTGATGGCCAGCAGCTCACCCCAAACTTTTTCTTTAGGCGAATGCAGGCTGACAACAATAATTGAATGCGTATCCATGCGACCCGATGTGATTCTGTCCGGCGGAAAATGCCGGAAAATTTAATCCCAATAATCAGAGTAAACCATCTGGAGCCGCGAGTTTCGTGCGAGTGTCCACGCGGTGCCGTGTGGCTAACGTGGCTAATGGTGTCGCGTGCCTGACATTATGCAAGCGCAGCGAACCTCGAGCTTGGCAAGGAATCAAGACAACCGATCGCGGAAGTGCAAAATCATGAACGCAAAGCTCGCCAGCAGCACAATAGCGGCAATTGCTCCCAGCGTATGTGCCAGCTTCAATTCGCCGGCGTTCGCCGGTTCTCTGTCGGCAAAAATCTTTCCAAGACCGAAGCCTGCGGCCAGCCCGCCAAAATGCGCCCAATTGTCCACGCCCGAGATCAAAAATCCGAAGACAAAAATGGACACTAACCACGACACCAGTCGCGAGCGCAGAGCATGCATCGCAGTGCCGCCACGCCGCGTGGTGATCGCAATCATCAATCCAATCAACCCGAGAATCGCACCGCTCGCCCCTACCCCCAGCGCAGGATGCGGCCGGAATGGTGTGAACGCACTTAGAACGTATCCTGCAATCCCCGTGGTCGTGTACAGAAACAAAAAACGCGCCGAGCCGTAAACTTCCTCGACGATCGGTC
>CAXMLS010000508.1:0-7046 GCA_964194235.1 uncultured bacterium
GTATGCGGGCGTAGGCTTCTTCACGCTGCCTCTCGCACGCTCGTTCGAACGCGTGGTCAGCGTAGACGCCAATCTCGCCGCCACGCGCGATCTTTCCGTGAATGCCGAGAATGCCGGCATAAATATTGTTTCCCACAATGAACACGCCGAAGATTTTCTAAAGAAAACCGAAGAGAAACCGGATTTCGCCTTGCTCGATCCCCCGAGATCGGGCCTCGGCACCGACGCGGCCGCCAAACTTTCCGCATTGGGCGCCGCGGAGATCGTCTATCTGTCGTGTGATCCCGCGACGCTCGCCAGGGATCTGGCGGTGTTAACCGGCTCGTCCAGAAATCCCGTCACCTCTCTCACCATCGGCGCGAAGCCTTACGAGATAACCGAAATGCACATTTTCGATCTGTTTCCGCAAACCTTCCACATCGAGACCATGGTCCGATTACGCAAACTTCCATGAAGCTCCCGGCCATCGCAATCGCCTCGGTATTTGCCTTGGGGATTGTGTTTGGCCTGTTGCCCACGATCGCACATCATGCCGCTTCGCACTCTTTTCTCGCCTGGCTCTTCGCTTTCACCGCGGTTGCCCTGCTCGCAGGAGTTGCCCTCGCACATGCGAACCAGTTGGCGCTCGCCGCCGTCGCGTCCTTATCCTGTTGGGCATTGCTGGGCATCACGGGAGCATGCCTCGCTGAACAACCGCGACGCGCTGATCACATTCTGCAACTCGCCGATGCCGGCATCGTCAATTGGAAAACTCCGCTCCGTTATTTCGGCCGCTTGCGCGATGAGCCCGAGCCGCTGCCGTGGGGCGTCAGATACGAAATTGATTTGTCTGGCGTCGAATCAGAAGGGACGATCATTCCAGCGACCGGGGGGTTGCGCCTGACCTATGTTGCGCGTCCAGTACCTCCAGGTCTGCAATACACGGACAAACAGCCCGGCTGGCGTGGTGATCGGCAGCCAGAAATGACATCTGTCCCGGAACTTCACGCCGGCGACGCGATCGCCGTTTTGACCCAAACCCGCTTGCCGCAGGTTTTTCGCAACGAAGGCGCCTTCGATCGTCGCGTATTTTTATCCCGGCAGAAAATTGACGTCGTCGCAAATCTACGCGCGCCTCAACTGTTGGAGCTTGTACAGCCCGGCCGGCCAACCATCGCTACTCGCATCGCTCGCACACGACGTCGTCTTCGCGAACAGATCGACGCGCTCCTGCCAACCCAAACAAACATAGCAGGCGTGCTGCGCGCCATGCTGCTCGGCGATAAAAGTTTTGTGGATCGCGACGAGTCCATGGACTTTCAGAAAACTGGCGCCTTCCACGTGTTAGTCGTTGCGGGCCTGCACGTTGCAGCATTCGCGCTCCTGGTGTCGTGGATCGGACGCAGGCTGCGGTTCCCGCATCTGGCCACCGTCGCCTTCACGCTGATTCTGTTGTTCGGCTATGTGTGTGTGGTCGAGCAGCGAGCGCCAGTCTTGCGCGCGGCGTTAATGGCCGCGATCGTCGTAGTCGGTAGGGTTTTCTTTCGTCGTCTGGATTTGCTGAACACTGTCGCGGTGGCAGCAACAATATTGTTGGTAGCGAACCCGTCCATGCTTCGCGATTCCAGTTTTCAGTTCTCGTTTCTGGCCATTGCCTGCATCGCGGGCCTGGGCGCACCATGGCTCGAGCGCACCGTCCAACCGTACGCACGCGCGTTACGGGGATGGCGCGACGTCACCAGAGACAGCTCGCATGAAGCGCGCCAGGCGCAATTCCGCATCGATCTGCGCACGATGGCCCACGCGATTGAAGCGCGAATGCCTCCGCGTGTCGGCAAACTGTCCACATCCTCACTAGTGCTTGGATTAGCTTCCGTCTTTCGCGCGTGGGAATTGTTTGTGCTCTCCACCATCCTGCAAATCGGCATGCTGCCGCTCTTTGCTCGCGAGTTTCATCGCATCACCCTTGCAGGCCCAGTCGTAAATTTCGCCGCGGTCCCGCTCATTGCGCTGATCGTGCCTTTTGGATTCTTAACGTTGCTTGCCAGTTTTTCATTTTTTCCACTCGGCAGGATTCTTGCTATTCCCCTTTCATGGATCACCATGTTGCTTCTGCACCTCGTGCAGTGGTTTGCGCATTTCCCGCGACTCAGCTATCGCACCCCGGGCGCCCCAATTTGGATAACCCTCGCCTTTTTACTAACGCTCATATTGCTCATGACGTGTTTTCGCCTGCAGTTCACTGCGCGAAGACTGGCCACGTACAGTCTTATCGCCATCCTCGCCTCCGGAGCGATTCTCATCGCTACTTCGCCGTTTCCACCGCGCATGTACGGGGGAAAGCTGGAGCTTACTATCCTCGATGTCGGCCAGGGCGATTCGTTGTTCGTAGTCTCTCCGCAAGGCAAAACAATCCTCATCGATGGGGGCGGCGCATTCACCGGTTTCCCTGGCCAACCGCAGCAACGTGGCGTCGATCCCGGCGAGGAAGCTGTTTCGCCCTATCTATGGTGGCGCGGCGTTAAAACCATCGACGTAGTAGCGGTAACCCACGCTCACCAGGATCATCTGGGTGGACTGACCGCGATTCTCGAAAACTTCCATGTTGGGCGATTGTGGATCGGGCGCGAAGCCAGCGCGCAGGCATTGGCTAAACTGGAAGCTCTGGCACGCGAGAAGAATATTCCGCTGGAGCATGAATCCCGCGGAAAAACATTTTCGCTGGATGGCGTACAGGGACAATTTCTCTGGCCTGAAGTTCCTGCAGAGACTGCTTCAAACGTTGCATCAGAAGTTTCGGGCAATACTCCTGCCGGCGTTTCAACATCTTCCGCACCGTCGGCCGCAAAAAACAACGACTCGTTAGTCTTGCATCTACAGTACGGAAAGCGGTCCCTGTTGCTCCCCGGCGACGCCGAAAAGCAGGCTGAGCGCATCATCCTTGCCGAGAATCCCGAAGACATCCTTCACGCCGACGTGCTGAAAATTGGCCATCACGGCAGCAAAAACTCAACCACCATGGAATTCTTATCCGCCGTACACCCGCAGGTCGCCGTGATTTCCGCAGGCGAAAATAATTCTTATGGCCACCCCAGCCTCGAATTGCTTGAACGGCTCAATATCGCCGGAGTGCGCACATTCCGAACCGACCGCGACGGCGCGGTACACATCCTCACCGATGGTGATCGCCTGGAAATTTCCTGCTTCGTCGCGTGTCCCGATCCACCGATTGTCTCTGTCTCAGGACCCGCGGAGTCGCCAGATGGCTACCAGAACAAGCAGCAGCAGTAAAAACCCGACACTCGCTTGCCATTCGTGATTCTTTTTGTATTGCGCGAAGGAAAAACGGCCAGGGCTGCCGCTCTGCAGTTTCGCCGGCCACAGCCTCGGGAGAAATAGCGGCACCGCCGCTGCGTATTCATCGAAGCGCCCCCGGTGCTGCAGCCTCAGATCGTCTTCTTCTTTGCGCATCACCATGGAATAAAAAACCGCAAAGTATACGCCGAGTATCGCCGCCGACATCCACGAGCGCATCGCCATTCCGGCTCCGAGTGCGAGAATCGCGCTGCCCAGATAAAGCGGATTGCGGGTGTAGGCGTACGGCCCAGTAACCGTGAGTAATTCCTGTTTGTGAAGATAACCCGCAGCCCGCGCGCGTAGACCTAGTCCAACGGCGCCAACGAGCGCGCCGTGCACGATGCTGTGCGGTTGCGGCCTGGCAAAAAACAAAACCGCAATCGCCAGCGGATATCCCAGCCGCACTCTCCAGCGCACGAAAAAAGCCCCGGCGGTCATCCGCGTTCCTTAACCACACGCCCGACCGCGTCAAGAACCGCATCGACTTGAATTTCCAACATCGACGGGTGCGGGAGTTCGCTGCGCCTGTGTGTGGTCACCACATTGGAGGCACGCAAAACAATATCGCGGGGAGCCACCGCAATATTTTTTGTATCCAACGAAAAATCGCTCGCGACGCGATACGGCCCATTTCGCTTCGGATCGGTCGGACCAAACAGCGCCACGACCGGCGTTCCGAGCGCCACCCCCAGATGCAGCGGCCCGGTATCGCCTCCGACAACGCACACGGCATTGCGCAGCAGCGACATCAGCGATCCGAGTTCGCCATTAAATAGCAGCGGATCAGCATCGCCACTCGCGCCGCGAACCTGTGCGGCCAAATCGTCCTCGCCCGGCCCATAGTTCACCACGCATCGTAATCCAAGTGTGCTGCTGATCTTCCGGCACAGCGCGCCAAATCGTTCCGCGGGCCAGCATTTGGAACGCCAACCCCCGCCCGGGCTCAGCACGATATAACGATCCACATTTCGACTGCGCAGAAATTTTACAAGCGCTTCATCTTCAACCGGCGGCGGTTGCAGATTGACATTCGCTACCGCATCGCGGGCTCCCGCCAACTTTGACAATTCCCCGTTCTGCTGGGCCACGTGCGCGCTTATCGCGTGAACGCTTTCCGTATACAGCAGCGGCACGCCCGCTTCTCTGACCGATTGCGACGAGAATCCAATGCGCCGTTTCACTCCGGCAAGAAATGGCAGGCTTGCGGACTTCCACAGCCCCTGGTAATCGATGGCTGTATTGAATCCATGCCCACGGATTTCGCGAATCGTTTTCAGCACAGAAGAAAATTCTCGCGTTTCCGTGGTCCAGATTTTCGACGCCAACCCGCTGCTGGCCGCCAATAATTTCCATCGCGCCTGCGCAAGCCAGATAATTTCCGCCTGCGGAAACGTTTCGCGCAGCGCCGCGACCGCCGGAAATGTGTGAACGATATCGCCAAGCGAACCCAGTCGCACCACCAGAAATTTCGGCTCAGCCATGCGGCGCCTTGCGCACCGATTCCAGCAGTCCGCGCGTCGAGTGTTCTTTCGGATCACCCACGATGGCAACTCGTATGCCCAGCGAATTCGAGGTGGCCCGCTCCGGCACCGTGTCGGCCGTGTAGTCCGTACCTTTTGCATGAACATCCGGCCGCAGTTCTTCGAGCAATACTTCGACGCTTGTTTCGCTGAAAATAATCACGTAATCCACGGCGCGCAATGCAGCAACCAGCCGCGCGCGCGCCTTTTCGTCCAGTATCGGTCGGCCTGCCCCTTTTAAATCGCGTACAGTAGCATCGCTGTTCACACCCACGACTAAAACGTCGCCCTCTTTTCGCGCGGCTTCCAGATATCTGACGTGACCGGCGTGCAGCACGTCGAAGCAGCCGTTGGCTAAGACCACGCGTTGGCCGTTTTTTTTATGTTCTGTGCGCAGCGCCTGAATATCTTGTTGCGAAATAATTTTGGATTCCGATGGCAGCATTTTTCAGGCAGGCGCTCCGGCGGCCTCGCGATGAATCGCAGCCAGCAACTCGTCGCGCGTGACCGTCGCTGTCCCTCGCTTCATCACCACGAGTCCGCCCGCGATATTCGCGAGATGGGCCGCTTCCAGTGCCGACGCGCCACACGCCAGCGCGAGCGTATACGCCGCCAACACCGTGTCGCCTGCGCCGGTCACATCCACCGATTGATCGCTGCCGTGAACCGGAATGTGCGTCAGGTGCTTGCCGGGTTCGAACAACGCCACCCCGTGCCGCCCGCGCGTGACCAGCAGCGCCTTCAGCTTCATCGCGGAAAGCGTCGCATGTCCACTTCGTGCCAACTCCGAAAGATCTTCTCCTATCGATGTGTGATGCTGCGCTTCCAGTTCTCCTTCGTTGGGCGTCGCGGAAGTAATTCCCGCGCGTGCGTACGCATGCACATTACGCCGCGCGTCAAGAGTAATGGGCAGCGCAGCCTTGCCTTTGGCGTAAGCTGCGTGGGCCAGTTCGGGTGTGGCAACGCCCAAGCCATAATCTGAGATCGCCAGCGCATCCGCGTGCTTTACATTCGCGAGCAATGTCCGCAGCAATTTTTTATGCGAGTCTTCCGGAAGCGCAGATTGTGGCTCGCGATCCATCCGCAAGACCTGCTGACCCACCGCATGCGCCCAACCAGCCACGAAACGTGTCTTGGTCGGCGTGCACCACTCTTTCACCCGCACAATCCCCGACACATCAACACTCTTCTTACGAAAATAATCGATCAACGCGTTTCCATTCATGTCATCGCCAACCGCACTCACCGGCAACACCCTCGCTCCCAGGTCGGCAATATTGTTGGCGGCGTTCGCTCCGCCCCCCGGCAGCAACAAGGTTTCGTGATGCCGCAAAATTAATACGGGAGCCTCGCGCGAAACTCGGGAGATTTCACCGAACTGAAACTCGTCCGCCACGAAGTCGCCTAAAAGCACAATAGTTTTTGTCGAGAACTGCTCAATGTACTCAGCGAGAGCGCGCAAATCTACCGACGTGATATTGCGTTTTGGTTTTGCCATCCGCTTCATTTTATTTGCTTAAGAATCCAATCTACGGCGCCGCTCAAGTCAGCGGCAATAAAATCGGGTTCCAGCGCCCACTTCTGCGCGTGCCATTGCAATTCCCCTTCGCCATACCCCGTGCGCACCAGAATACTTCGTGCACCTGCTCGATGCGCCAATTCAATGTCGCCATATCGATCGCCGACAACAAAAGATTGTTTCAAATCAATTCCGTGCGCCGCCGAAGCGTCGTCCAGCATGCCGGTAGCTGGCTTGCGGCACACGCACCGGTCAGCCGAAACATGCGGACAATAATAAATTCCGTCGATGTGCGCGCCCTCCGCATCGAACTGTTCCCGCATTAAGTCGTGCACAATGTGTACCACCGATTCCGGAAAGTATCCACGACCTACGCCGGATTGATTGGTGACCACAAAAACCGGTAAGCCGCGCGCGTTCAATTTGCGAATCGCGGCAGGTGCAAACGGATACATGTGAAAACGCGAAACGTGATTCAGGTACCCCACTTCCTCGGCAATTGTCCCGTCGCGATCAAGAAAAACTCCGGGTCTCAGTTCGCCACTCTCAGGCACGCTGCGCCTCAATGGCAGACAGCCACGGAGTCACCGCCGCTTCCACTTCGCCGCTAGTGATTTGCGTCATGCATCGATGATCGATCGGGCAGCGCCGCAGAAAACACGGGCTACAGT
>CAXMLS010000509.1:0-5669 GCA_964194235.1 uncultured bacterium
GATGTGTATAAGAGACAGTTGTCGTACTGTCCGAGAGTTTGGTACAACACGCCGAGATTGGTCCGGGGCACCTGCTCGCGAGGATAGATCTGCGCCCATAACTCATACGTCTCGCGGGCCTTCTCCAGGTTGCCGGTAACTAAGTGATAGTAGTGCGAATCAATATAAAACTTCTCCCACTCACTGACGCGAGTTCGAAGATCGTAAGCTTTCCTGGTACTTTCCGCCGAAAGAGTTTTTTCCCCGATGTTGTGATACGTGTTTCCCAGCATGGCGTGAGCCATGGCGAATTTGGGATCAAGTTCGATGGAACGCTTAAACAGAGGAACAGCCGCGGTGTAGTCGCCTTTTCCCTGCATGGTTTTCCGCCCCAGGCTATAGGCCTGCAACGCCTCGAGAGAGGGCGTACTGGCCTGTTCGATGGGCGTATCCAGTTTGCGAACGGTCTTGAGGGATTCGCCGAGTTTTTCGCGCAGCTTGGTGGAAGCTTCCCCCAGCGCTTTCAGGACATTTTCTTTTCCGTTGGCGGTTACCTGTTCCTGCGCCAGGTAATCCCCGGTCTGACAATTCACTGCGTTCACGCCGATGACGTACTGGCTACCCATACTGGAAATGGAACCGCTCAAAAACGCTTTACTTCCCGAACGCTGGCAGAGATCGCCGGCAATTGCCGGGGAAAGTTTGCTGTCAGGCGCCTTGCCCATCAGGCGCAACGTTTGTTGTATGCGCTGCTCGGAGAGCAGGCTTAGAAAGGGAGATTGCTGCAGCTGCGCTGCAAGGCCTTGCCGAAGAGTGTCCTCAAAGATGGCTTCGCCAGTCTTGTTGTTGA
This sequence comes from uncultured bacterium, assembly GCA_964194235.1. Taxonomy (GTDB): domain Bacteria; phylum Acidobacteriota; class Terriglobia; order Acidiferrales; family UBA7541; genus Acidiferrum. Next base: position 830 of record CAXMLS010000509.1, read on the forward strand.
AGTCCGCAAGGACGATGGTATCCATCTGGCTCAACGCGTGGACCCGGTGCGTGTTGTAAAACCAGCTTGCCACGCCCAGGCCGGCGAGCAGCAGTGCAACACCGGCCGCCAGTGTTGTCCAACCGTAGCGGCGCTGAGCCGGTGCCATAGTTTGTTCGCTCGCGGCGGAAGCTACAGTCAGCACGGGCGCGCCGACTGAAACGCTCATTTGACCCGATTCTGTTTCGCGCTTGAGCTGTTGCAACTCTGATCGAACCGTTGCGGCGCTCGCATACCGCAGGGTTCGGTCCTTTTCCAGACACTTATTGATGATCTCTTCCAACTTCGCGGGAATCTGAGGATTCGCAACGCGCACCGGAGCGGGAGCACGCGTGAGTATAGATTCAATGATTGCGCCACCGGTTCTGCCGCTGAATGCCTGTCGCCCGCTGGCCATTTCATAGAGCAGCAGGCCCAACGCAAAAATGTCCGTGCGCTGGTCCAGATCATCGCCGCGAACCTGCTCCGGCGACATGTAAGCGGGAGTCCCGCTGATGACCCCGACGATGGAGATGGGTTGATGAGTCGGCGTGGATGCCGGATCGTCTGGATTCAGTTGCAGAAAGTCCTTGGGAACCAGCTTGGCCAAACCGAAATCGAGCACTTTGGCTTGTCCGCGTTTCGTTACGAAGACGTTGGAGGGCTTGATATCCCGATGAATGATTCCTTCGACGTGCGCCACGTCGAGAGCGTCCGCAATTTGAATCCCTAGAGCGAGAATCTGCTCGATAGGAAGCGGCTGCCCGTGGATATGCTGGCCCAGAGTTTCGCCGTCGATAAACTCCATGGCAATGAAGGGTCGATGATCCTGCTCGCCGATGTCGTAGATGGTGCAGATACCCGGGTGGTTGAGAGCGGAAGCGGCATGCGACTCGCGGCGAAAGCGTTCCAATGCCTGGGAGTCCTGCGCCATATTATCGGGAAGAAATTTCAAGGCGACGGCGCGGTCCAGGCGGGTGTCCACGGCTTTGTAGACCACACCCATCCCGCCCGCACCGATTTTCCCCAAGATGCGATAGTGAGAGATGGTCCCGTCAATCATTGGCGAGTCCGCATTTCAGCAGCAGGAAACTAAATTACAAGGTTTGGTCGTTTACAGCGCCATCCCCAGCGGCTTTCGGCCTCTCCACATTCGGTGGTTTCGGAGATCCGAGCATGCTCAGGATTCGCGAGCCTTCTCCGTAGATGTTTAAGTCCGGCAGCGATTCCAGTTCGAAGGTGACGTTCTTATTGCAGACGGTGCAGACCAGCGCACCATAGGCCCCCCCGTCTCGCTGGGCGAACATGTTGTAGCGCATCACGCGATCGCAACAGACCGGCACCCAGACGTTCGAAGTTTGTACTGGACTCATGTGGCACCTATCCAAAAGCGAATGCCCCGGATTGTACACCGAAAAATCTGGCAGGGTACGCGCAAACCCTTTCAAAAGTAAGCCGGCAATCTTGGCACCGTTTTGGAAATCGCCTATTGGTGGTAAGTGGTTTGATGCCACCGCCTAATCCGCCTCACCAGCTTATTCAATCTTGAATCGGCGAATTTTCGGGAGTACACTCGCGCTGATTCTGGTTGGGCCCCTATTCGAAAGTTCCCACGGAGGAAATATGCAACGCTTGCCTCGTTTCCTTTTGTTTTTCCTGTTCGCGCTTACCAGCAGCCTTATTTATTTCACCACGTCTGCGCAGGATAAATCTTCCAAGCCGGATTTTGATATGACCGCCAGCTACATCGAAGCTTGCAGTTGCGACATGTTCTGTCCGTGCTACTTCAATACGCGTTCCACCAATCACATGGGCGAGCATCACATGGACGAACATTTTTGCCGCGCCAATCTGGTTCTACACGTGGACAAGGGCTACTACAAAGACGTGAAACTGGACGGCGCCAAGGTCTGGCTCGCCAATGATCTAGGCAGCGATTGGAGCACTGGCAAAGACTCCTGGCTGGTGGTGAACTTCGATCCCAGCGTCAGCAAGGAACAGCAAAGCGCTCTTACCGATATTCTTGGCCAGCTTTATCCGATTCCGTGGCAGAAAAAGTCCGTAAATACGGCGGCCTTCCTCTGGAACGTGGACACCCAGACCGGCGAGGCTCACGCCAAGATGGATAACGGCAAGGGAGAAGTTATTCTCGAGCGCGTCAAAGGCGATAGCGCCGATCAGGAAGTTGTCATTCATAACCTGAAGTATTGGGGCGCACAATCCAACGACGGCTTCCGCATGTGGAAGAGCAAGCACGAAGCGTTTGAAGGCGACGGCCACAAATTTTCCTACGATGGCACAAATGGCTTCCTGATCACCGTGCACTTTTCGGGAAGCGCAAACACAGCGGCCGCAGACTAAATCCCGATTCAAAGCGTGCTGGAGCCGCGCTTTACTAGTGAGCGGTACGGCACGTCGCATGGCGCTACACACTCCGTTGGTGGCATGCCGCTAGTTTATTTTGGGATCTGATTCGGCGCCCACTGCCCCGCGATGATCTGCGGCGTGCCAGCCGCCGTCGGCATCTCGGAAGAAGGAGCGCTTTCCAGTGCGGCCATAAATCGCCGGCGTGGCGGCAAGCTCGTACTTCGCAGGCGCGCCCAGCGTGCTGGCCCCGGCAATCACGATGCGAAACACGTAGCCGTCTTTTGCGCCTGCGGCCAACTGCGCATCCACAAGCCCAGCTGCTTCCCGAGTAGGCGCGCCCTGTGCCGGTGGGCCCAGTTTGGAAAGCGATTCCGGCACCACGGAGTAAGTGCGGCGATACGTCTCGACGGCTTCGGCAAGTTTTTTCAGCGCCTCGAACGCTCCGCTCTCGTTGCCCTCCGCTTCCGCCGAGTCCCACTCCACTTCTAATGATGGCAAATCGAGCAGCAGCAGTCCCAGCGAGAGCAAACGCCACTGGCCCTCTTCGCGCACGAAACCCATATTGATCTGGTGCACGCTCACGCCGGTGGCATCGGAAGCGTCGCGCAATTCCATCGGCAGAAACGCCAGATTGTCGCGCACATCCGCGCCGCCGATGGCCATTTCCGTGGTCACGTCCGGCGTTTCGCAGCGCACCAGCGGACGGCCCGCCGGATTAACACTGGAGCTGGCTTTACCCGGAACGTTCAGCAACACGAAACGTTTCATGAGCGCTACGCGCGCTGCAGGTGTGAGGTTCTTGAACGATTGCCTGCTGCGCGCGGTAAGAAAGCGGGCGAAGTCCAAACCATTCTGTGAACACGCCGCGAGTAAAACATCACGCAGCGCGGAAGCCGGCCCACTCGACGCAATTGCGGCGGCGTCCGATGCGCCAGTGCCCAATGCTCTAGTGTTCGCCCGGCCGCTGGTGTCAGCGGCCGCGTTGTCTTCAGGACGAGAGCTCGATTCCTGCGCACGCGCCTGATTCGCCTGCACAATCGTTAGTGCAAATGCGAATTCGGCCACCAGCGCCGCGCGACGTAGCATGTGCCGCCGAGTGAGTTTTCTTAAACGAGTACGCGCAAAACTCATTTCAATCCTTCGCTGCACTCAAAATCGCCGCCAGGTTTTGCGTAAAACTCGAACGCGGCATTACTTCATTGCAGCCGGCATCTTGGGCCTGTTGCGCCAGCTCTCTTTGCACATGAGACAGAAACGCCACCACGCGAAGGTCGGCAGCCGCGGCCCGCAGCTTCACGATGGCGTCAATCGGCTGGCTGCGCGCATTCAAGTCCACAATAACCAGCTGTGGCCGTGGATTCAGCAAGCCCAGGAGCGCATCGGTCGTCGTCGCCACTTTGAATTCGATGCCGAGATGCTTCGCGGTTTCGGCCACTTTCATTTGAAAAAAAATGTCGTCCATCAACGCTACGACGCGTCCCATAGAATGATTTCTCCCCGCGACCATTATGCCTGCTTCTTTCTTCAGCGGATGGCAACCGGTAAGATGCGGTCACGGACGTTTGCGATGACTGAGATTCAAAGAAAAGAAAGCGTAGAAGGAAAGGTTGGTCCCGCAGTTACATTGTACACGCGCGCCGGGTGCCACTTGTGCGAGGAGGCCAAGATTGCCATCGCGCCGCTATTGCACGAATTTGGCGCGACCCTTCGGGAGATCGGTATCGACGGGGACAGCACCCTGGAGCAGCGTTTCGGCTGCGACGTTCCGGTGATTTACATTGGGCGGAAAAAAGCGGCCAAGCATCGCGTCAGCCTGGAACAATTCCGGCGACAGCTTCAGGATGCCTCGTAAAGCGCAGGGCGAAAATGTTTAGTGGCCGCCGTCTGGTTTGTGAGCGCCGACAGTATCGTCGGGCACGGCGCCGACGCGGCCTTTCACGCGGTCGTACACGCTAACCTGGCTGACCGAGCCGATGGCCTCATTGTAAAACGTGGGGACACCCAGCGCGGTGCGCAGCTCTTCGTTGAATTTACGCAAGCCTTCCAGGTGACTGGCCAGTGCAGGGAATTTCAAACCTTCATCCGTTAGCAGAAATTTCTGGTAGCCCGCATCCCACAATCGCGTGAACTGGCCTTTCAGCATGATGGTTGGGAGAATCGTAAACTGGTACTGTTTGTCGGTGCCCTGGCGAAACTCCGCCCCCGCGCCGTATTTTTCCACGCGCACGACGCCGCGGGTGCTGCCCACCGCAAATCCCAGCGCCGCTAAATCTTCTATGGCCTTCGGAGCAAAACGCGCATTAACATTCCACATAGGACGTTTAGATTACGATGTGAAAGCTGCGCCTGTAAAGCCACGGGCCTGGTATCTGAGACTTGGCAGATGAACCGGGCTATCATTACATTAATGATTGCGCGCACTCGGGACGGTTATATCGGCGGGGTTGTCGCCGGC
>CAXMLS010000510.1:0-3808 GCA_964194235.1 uncultured bacterium
CCGTAAGCTGTGACGAAAAGATCGTCGTAACTATCGTTGTCGTAATCGCCCACGGCCACGCCCAGTCCGAACATCTCGATGTCCAGGCCGGCCTTGTGCGTCACGTCCGTGAACGTGCCGTCATGATTATTGTGATAGAGCTTCGGTGTGGTGTGCTTCTGCACGTGGCCCGGCCAGTCCATCCCATTCACTAAAAATATGTCTGGCCAACCGTCGTTGTCATAATCGATAAACGCAACGCCCGGCCCCATGGTTTCCGGCAAATACTTTTTGCCAAATGCACCGTTGTTGTGAACGAAGTGAATGCCCGCTTGTTGTGTCACGTCGCGAAACTGTACCGACGACGTTTCCGTGGCGGCGCCGGTCCCTGTTTGCTGCATGAGAAATACTGCGGTCACAAATACCACAATTATTGCGAGCGGACGTTTCACCATTCCCCCATGTCATGCGGATTGTTTCTTGATGTGAATTCAGAAAGCGGGATTAGCGTGAGCCCCCAACCCGGAGTCCATGCTCAGTTGCACTGCGCGGCGCATTTTTTACCATCGCGATTTTTTTGCGGGAGGCCGCCCCAGGCGTAACGCTGACATGCTCGTGAATTGCCTGCCGCTCGTTATTGTCTTCTGGATGCGCCTGCCGGTACGGGCCGGTGATAGCCTGTGCTGACTCGTCGGCCTTGAATCGTAGATAACGCGCTTTGTGGGCCTCCGCCTTCACCTCGTCACCAAGCCCGTTGTAGCAGAGCATAAGATTGTAGTGCGCCTGTAAATCCTCAGGATCGATCGCCAGCGTCTCGTCGAATTCTTTTACCGCATCGGCGTAGCGTTTTTGCAGGAAAAGCACGCGTCCCAACTCATTGCGGACCACGCGATCGCGCGAGAATTGCTGGAGCACCGTCCGCAAATGCGCGGTAGCCCCGTCATAATCACCCTCTTCCTTGAGTACGCGCGCATAGAAAAAATTCGTTCGCCCTAGCGTCGGGGCAATCGCCAGCGACTTCTCAAGCACTTTTCGCGCTCCAGCGGTATCGCCTTCCTGTACTAACACGCGGCCGATGTTCGTCCAGCCATCGGGATTCTGCGGATCGGCCTCGGTAATTTGTTCGAAGGCTCCGGCCGCCGCCTTCAGATCGCCCTGCAGAAACAGACCTATGCCGTAGTCGTTCCAGCGCGTCCAATCTTCTTTCGTGCTAGTGGTCTTCGCTGAGGGAGCCGCAGCCGACCGCGGCAAAACACGCAAACTTTTCGTATCCTCGGCAACAATCGTGATGGGAAGATCCGGGATGCCCTTGATGCTCCCCGAAACCTTTGACGTATCTCCAGTGAACGTCCACTTCCGGTCGTCGTAATCCGGCGTGGTCGCTGTGCTGGTAGTGGCGCCATCACCGCTGTTTAATTTCGTGTTGTCGGCTTCCTCCCCCGCATACGAGAATTGCGTATTGAACCACGAGAACTTGCGATAGTTCAGTTTGGCGTGCAGCGTAATCTTGTCGCCCACATTTTCAGGAATATGCAACCGGTAGTGCGCCGTATCTGCCGCACCCGGCGGGATCAGGTGCACGTAGACAACTGACCGTGTCGCCCACGCGTTTCGCTTATTGACGGGATTGCCGTGACCGTCAATTTGCAGGGAACGATAAAAGTGCGCTCCCGGCTCCACGGGTCCCTTGCCATCGTCCTCCACCATCCCGCTCCAGAAAATCGTTTGCCCTTTATCATCGGTGGCTTGTAGTTCGAGCCACACATCGAAGGCGTCCACCGTTCCGCCGGGGAAAAAGTGCCCGACTTTGCGCGTGCGCACCACCACATCTACTCGGACGTCATCGCCTCTGCGCACTGCCGCGTCGGTGCGATCGATTGGCGCGGTAATCGGCCGTACTTCTCCGCCAGCTCCTTTGGGCAACGCCACATCGGACTCTTCGCCCACGGCGAACGTCGTCGAAAGTTCTGGCTTTCCCATCTCGCTCCGGGTCGGCGCGCTGGTCTCTTTGCCTGCCGGAGAAATGGCAAAGATGTCCACGCTCACTTGTTTGTCCTGCAGAAATTTCTTCGTATATTCCAAGCGCTCCCGGTCCTGATTCGCCGTTGGCACCGCCGTGTTCGCACCCGGAAAGCGATGCGAATGCACCAACCCGTTTACATTTCCTTCATCCGTCGATGACACTTGCGGCATGTGGCAGTCGGCGCAATTCATTGGTGTCTTCGGGTAGTAGAACGCCCGCGCGCCCTGCCCCGAAACGCCACTCGCCTGCCAATTATCGTATTCATTGAACCCGCGAATCCATCGGTAATGATTTACCGGCACATCCAGGTGCACCTTGTGGCACGAGGAACAAAATTCCGCCGTATCCGCGCGCATGAACGGTTTCAGGAACGTTCGGCGGTGCGGCTCCGGATTCACACGAACCATGAAGTCGTGCAACGCGCGGATGATCGGATTGTTGCTTGCCGCCAGCTCGTGGAGCTTTGGATATTCCAGCACAAAGTCGCCCTGGCCCATCGTGCTTTTCACTTCCACGATGCTGTGGCACATCAGGCAGCCAAGTCCCGCGCGCGCTTCGGGCTGGTCCACAATCTCCTTGATGGGTCGATCGAACTTGCCGCTGTACAGCAGTGCCGGGTCATGGCAACCCGCGCACCATTTGGACGACCGCACCCCAGCCACGTCCTGCATATATTCGATGCTTTTGCGGTACCACTGATTGTTGAACGAGGAGAAATGGTGCATGGAACCATTCCACTGGTTGTAAATGTCGGCGTGGCATCGCTGGCACGCCTCCGATTTCATGAAGTATTGCGAAGGAATGTTGCCGCCGTCGCGCGTCTGTGCGGAGCTCGGAAAAAAGTTTCCCCGCGGACCGTCGCCTTCGCCATCCATCGTTTCGGGTGGCATCAATCGGTTGGTAATTCGATTGGCGTTCGTCCATGCAACCTCGCGTGACCTCCAGACACCCGCTACTATTGCCGCCGCCACTAGCAGCAATGCCACGAATCCCAATCCACCTGGCACCAGGCCACTGCCGAGCCAGCCACGGGAAATCAACCAGGAGGTTGTGATCAACAACGTGCCGGCGATGCAAAGTGCAATGTGCGCGTAGAGCCACGATTTAAGGCGATGGGGCGTTCCAATCTTGATTAGTACCACGCCCAGAATCGCTCCGGCGGCCAGCAACACCCATCCGAGCCGCGCCAATAGCACTTCACTTGGAAACTGGCGAATCAGGTACGCAACCAGCAAAACCCCGAAAACGATTCCCGCTGCAATATGGAACAACACCACCACGCCGTAGAAAATCGTGGCCGAGGGATATCCATACAGATACGCCGCACTGGCGGCAAGCGCCATCAAGCTTCGGGTTAGCCAACGCTTCAGAAATGCCTTCGCCATCTTTGCCATCCAAGTGGATACCACCAAATTGCGGCCGGACGATTTAGACTTCGGCCGCAGTCATTCGAGGAGCGGGCAAGCCGCTCAATCTTAATTGGAGGCGGTCCTGCAAGTGCCGACCTTTATAGGTTCCGGGCCCGCCGATGACAATAATAGGAAAGCACTAGAGCCGGGTGCTGGACCCTTCAATTTTAAGGGTGCGTTTTTTGATTTTTTCCATTCAATAATCTGTTGCGTTCGTTTGTCTCCGGCTTTTGGGTGTCTCATGCGCCGTAATTGCGTGGGGGAATTTTGTGAATGGACCAGCACATTTTTTATTCGTGGCGCAAACGATCGGCGCCAATGCACCGTGATTTTAAGCCTGTGGAGATACATCCTGCGCAAATTTCTTATTCACTAAGGGCTGTCTCTTATACACATC
>CAXMLS010000511.1:0-2490 GCA_964194235.1 uncultured bacterium
GCCCGCGTGGATTTCAAGACCGCGCGTGAAATCGCCAATCTGGTCGCCGAGTTATACGTCAAGGAAGAAATCGATTCCGTCTACATCATCTTCAGCGAGTTCAAAAGCGTGATGGTGCCCACGCTGGCGGTAGAAAAGCTTTTGCCCGTCGAATCCATCCGCGAAGACGAAAGCGCATCCAAATCTTCCGCGCAGCATGCGGCCGGCGAAACACAAAAAACCGGCGAGCCCGCCGCGACACCCGTGGATTACATCTACGAGCAGCCCGAATCGCAAATCCTCGCGAAATTGCTTCCGCGCTATATCGAAACGCAGGTACTGCGCGCCATGTTGGAATCTTCCGCGGCCGAACACGCCGCGCGCATGACCGCCATGGAAGCGGCCACCAATAACGCCAATGACGTCATCGAAGCCCTGACGCTGCACATGAACAAAGTGCGCCAGGCGGCTATCACCAAAGAAATTATTGAAATTGTCAGCGGCGCCTCATACGGCGCTTAGGAGAAAGCATGGCGGAACAGCGCGGACACACGGGACACGTGGTGCAGGTTATCGGGCCAGTGCTCGATATTCAGTTTGAAGCCGGGCACCTGCCCGCTATTTACAATGCCGTTCGCATCACCAGCGAAGGCTTCAACATTCCGGAACCGCTCGACGTCACCGCGGAAGTGCAGCAGCATCTTGGCGAAGGCCGCGTGCGCGCTGTCGCCATGGAAGCCGTCGAAGGCATGGTGCGCGGCATGCCCGCGCAGGACCTTGGCCAGGGCATCACCGTTCCCGTCGGCCGCGCCACTCTCGGCCGCGTGATGAACGTGCTCGGCAAGCCCGTCGACCAGCTCGGCCCGATCGACAGTCCCACGCATTATCCGATTCATCGCCCCGCGCCTCCGCTCGAAGATCAATCCACCGGCCTCGAAATGTTTGAAACCGGCATCAAGGTCGTCGACTTGATGGAGCCGTACGTGAAGGGCGGAAAAATTGGTTTGTTCGGCGGCGCCGGTGTCGGCAAAACAGTTCTAATTCTCGAGCTCATCCACAACGTCGCCATGCAGCACGGCGGACTTTCCGTTTTCGCTGGTGTCGGCGAACGCACTCGCGAAGGCAACGACCTCTGGCTGGAAATGTCCGAGTCCGGCGTCATCGTTCCCGGCAACACCGAGAAATCTCGCGCCGCTTTGATCTACGGCCAGATGACCGAACCACCCGGGTCCCGTCTGCGCGTCGGCCTCACCGGCCTGACCGTTGCCGAATATTTCCGCGACGAAGAACATCTCGACGTGCTGCTCTTCATCGACAATATTTTTCGCTTCGTGCAAGCCGGCGCGGAAGTATCCGCGCTTCTCGGACGCATGCCCTCCGCCGTCGGCTATCAGCCGAACCTGAACACCGAAATCGGCGAGCTGCAGGAGCGCATCACTTCCACGAAAAACGGCTCCATCACTTCCGTCCAGGCGATTTACGTCCCCGCCGACGATTACACCGATCCCGCGCCTGCCGCGACCTTCGCGCATCTGGACGCCACCACCAACCTCAGCCGCCAAATTGTCGAACGCGGCATCTACCCCGCCGTCGATCCACTCGCCAGCTTCTCGCGCATTCTCGATCCGCGCATTGTCGGCGCCGAGCACTACGCCGTCGCTCGCGGCGTAAAATCCATTCTGCAGCGCTACAAGGATTTGCAGGACATCATCGCCATTCTCGGAATCGAAGAACTTTCCGACGATGACAAGCGCACCGTAGCGCGCGCCCGCAAGATCGAAAAATTCCTTTCGCAGCCCATGTTCGTCGCCGCGCAGTTCACCGGCCTCGAGGGCAAATACGTCAAAATCGAAGACACCGTGCGCAGCTTCAAGGAAATCGTCGAAGGCAAATACGATGATATCCCGGAGCAGGCGTTTTACATGGTGGGCACGATCGAAGAAGCGCTCAAAAAAGCCGAAACCATGAAGACCAAGGCCTAGATCGAAACATGCTGCCCGACGCACTAGAGCTCATCATCGTCACGCCCGAGCGCCAGTTGCTCCGCGAGAAAGTTGCCGAAGTGCAGCTTCCCGGCGCTGACGGTGAGCTGGGCATTTTGCCGGGCCACGCGCCGCTGATCACGGAGCTGGGCATTGGTGAATTGAGCTATCGCGCGTCAAGCGGTGCGCAGCCCGTTGTTCTCGCGGTGTTAAGTGGTTTCGCCGAAGTCCTGCCGGATCGCGTAACTGTTCTGGCGGAAACCGCGCAGCGTCCCGAAGAAATCGATGTCGAGCGCGCTAAGGAAGCCCTGGCTCGCGCGGAAAAGCGTCTGGCATCCGCCGCTCCCGATGTCGATTGGGATCGCGCCAGCATCGCCTTGCAGCGCGCGCTCATTCGCATTCAGGTCGCCACCAAACATCGCTACACCCCGGTCAATCAATAGCTGGCTAAGTTGGGGTATTGCTGCCCGCGAGTACCAGAAAAACATTTTTTGCGGGCTTACGTTAAACCTGTCTCTTATACACATCT
>CAXMLS010000512.1:0-9958 GCA_964194235.1 uncultured bacterium
CCCCGCCGCAAGCTGAGCGGCAAGGGCGTTCGCGTACGACAGAAAACCGAGACGCGGATTGGGATCGAAGATTTTCTGATAGCTTGCAGTCATGGTGATGGTCACCAGCCATGCCATGGGCGCTAGCGTGAGCCAGATCCAGCGAAGGCGATCCATTTTCATAAGGATGGTGGTGGCCACAACCAAGGCGACGGCCGCAAGTAATTGATTTGAAATGCCGAACAATGGCCACAGCGAGTTGATACCACCCAGCGGATCGATCACGCCCTGATACAGGAAATATCCCCACGCGCCTACGATGATAGCGCTCGAAAGTAAAATTCCGGGCAGCCATCCCGTGCGCGCAAATGGTTTCCAGATGCGCCCACCAAGCTCCTGCACCATGAAACGACCGACGCGCGTTCCCGCATCCAGCACCGTAAGAATGAACAGCGCCTCAAACATGATTGCGAAGTGATACCAGATACTGAGCAGGCGCGGACCGCCGATGGTACTGGAAAAAATCTGCGACATGCCCACAGCGAGTGACGGCGCTCCGCCCGCGCGGTTCAATAGCGTCTGTTCACCGACGGAGCGCGCCAGATCAATCATCGTTTGTGCCTGCAGCGGATACCCCCAGCCGCTGATGGTTGCCGCCGCAACCTCCGGCGTTGCACCAACGATATTCGCCGGACTGTTGATCGCGAAATACACCCCGGGAGTCATCGCGCACGCTGCCACCATGGCCATCACGCCGACAAAAGATTCCAGCAGCATTGCCCCGTAACCGATCAGACGTGCGTGGCTTTCGTGAATAATCATCTTCGGCGTGGTGCCGGAAGAAATCAGGGAATGAAATCCGCTGATGGCGCCGCAGGCGATGGTGATGAAACAAAACGGAAAGATTTTTCCAGCGAACACCGGGCCGCTGCCATCGATAAAACGCGTAAGCGGAGGCATCAATACTTGCGGCCGCACCAGCAATATTCCGGCGGCCAGCGAAAAGATCGCGCCCGCTTTGATAAATGCACTTAGATAATCGCGCGGCGCGAGCAACAGCCACACCGGCAGTGCGGAGGCGGCAAATCCATAAGCGATCAAGGCGAACGCCAGCGCGACGCCGCTGAGCGTGAAAACATGCGCCCACGCTGGTGATTCCGCCACCCATTGGCCTGCCACGACGACAAAGAAAACCAGTGCAACCCCAATGAGCGAAGCCTCGAGCACGCGGCCGGGGCGTACGAATCGCAGATACAATCCCAGCAGCAGGGCGATGGGAATGGTCGCGGCGAGAGTGAAAGTGGCCCACGGCGAAGACTTCAACGCATTCACGATCACCAGCGCCACTACTCCCAGAAGAATGACCATGATCGCGAGCACCGCCAACTGCGCAATAAATCCGCCGCGGCGGCTCACCTCTTCGCGCGCGATCTCACCCAACGATTTTCCGTCACGCCGGATCGAGCAGAAAAGAATGATGAAGTCCTGTACGCAGCCCGCAAAGACCGCCCCGGCAATCAGCCACAGCGTGCCGGGCAGGTAACCAAATTGCGCGGCCAGCGTGGGGCCGACGAGCGGGCCGGGTCCGGCGATGGCGGCGAAATGGTGTCCAAATAAGATCCATTTATTTGTGGGAACAAAGTCGCGGCCGTCGTCGTGGCGCTCCGCGGGCGTGGCACGCGTGTTGTCGAGCGTCAAAAGGCGCGCGGCGATAAACGCGGAATAAAAACGATACGCGACCAGATAGCAGCAAACCGCTGCGAGGACAAACCATGTGGCGTTAAGCGGCTCGCCACGATGGAACGCGATGGCACCTAGTGCTCCGGCGCCAACCAGGGCCACCATCGCCCAAATAGCAATGCCCATTGAACGCTTCATCTGGTAAGCAAGAGGTACTTCCCCGCGGCATCGTATGCGAGCGAAGGAAAGGCGTCAATCCGTGTTTGCGATCTTGCACCGTAAAGATTTGAGGACACGAACGAATCCAGATTGGCTCTTGCTGCGTTTTCAAGCGCGAGCTAGGCTCTGTCGATGAGCGACTTTACTCCCACGGATAGAACCAAGGTACGGCGCAAACCCGACCGCGGCACGTACGATCGCGAGATCATTTACAAAATTCTTGACGAAGCGTTTGTATGCCAGGTGGGCTTCATTGTGGATGGCCTGCCGTTCGTCGTACCGACCAATTACGTGCGCGTGGGCGACAAACTTTTTCTGCACGGCTCAACCGCCAGCCGCTTAATGCGCACGCTGGGAAGTGGCGCGCCATTTTGTCTGTGCGTGACCCTGCTGGACGGCATCGTCCTCTCGCCTACCGCCACGGGACATTCCGTGAACTACCGTTCGGTGGTGGTTTTGGGCAAAGCCGAGTTGATCGAGGATGCGCAGGCGAAACTCGCGGCCATGCGCGACTTCGTCGAATATGTGATTCGCGGGCGATGGGCGGACGTTCGCCCGCCCACAGATCAGGAGCTGAAAGCTACGATGGTTCTGTCCGTGCCACTCGTGGAGGCTTCCGCTAAAGTGCGCACCGGATTCGCCGTCGATGATGTCGAGGAGTACGAGGGTTCCGGATGGACCGGAGTTATACCGTTTAAATGGGCAGCGCAAACGCCCGTGCGCGATCCGCGAGGGAACGCGTCCGCTCAAATACCTGAAAATGTGGCAAAGTATTCGCGACCGCAATAGAAGACGGAGAATACCATCGCTTGTAAATCACGCCGCGTTGAACGAAGACCATTGCCATTTGCCAAAGAGCTTTTAATTTTGACTCTGATTTGTGTCTGCTGGTCGTCTTCAGCAAATGCCAACGATGCTCCTCCGGTTGCAGGCGCAACGAACACTGGCAGCGGTGTTAGTCGGTCGCAAACGGTTCCACCTGGTGTAGTGAAGGACGAGCTTCCCTTCCGCAAGAAAACCTATACGGACAAGGACGGTGTGAAAATGCCCTTTCGGCTTTTCGTTCCTCCGAGCTACCACACCGGCGCCAAATTTCCTTTGCTCTTGTGGTTTCATGGCGGCACCGGCCGCGGTTCCAATAATGAATCGCAAATCGCGAATGAAAACGAAAAGGGCGCACACGTGTGGACCACACCGGAGAATCAGGCCACTTTACCGGCGTTCGTGCTGGCACCGCAATGCGCGCAGGGCGAAAACTGGTCGGACCCCGATCTGAACGAAATCGGAGCGCCATTGCAAAGAGTGATGGCAATTCTCGCGCAAGTAGAAAAAGACTACTCCATCGATACCGACCGCATTTATCTGGCAGGTCAATCGATGGGCGGGCTGGGAGTATGGGCGTTGCTGCAAAAATATCCCGCACAATGGGCGGCCGCTCTCGTACTTGGTTCTTATGATAATTTTACAAACGCCGAGGGAATTTCGCGCGTTCCCCTTTGGATTTTTCAAGGAGATGCGGATAGAACCGTGCCGGTGGATCTAGTCCGGCAAATGGTGCGGCAGTTGAAAAAAGCGGGCGGCCAGCCGCGTTATACCGAATATCGCAAGGTTGAACACGAGGTGTGGGACCGGGCATTCGCGGAACCTCAGCTGGTGCCCTGGCTGGCAGGGCAGAAGCGCGGAGTTCCAGCCGGAACAATTAAATAAAAACGACGTTAGTTAATTTCACTCCCGTAAATTCCAGGCTGGCTTCGAGGAAAGAATTCGAAACGCGCTCAGTGACAGCCGCAACCCCCGCCACAGCAACCGCCACCACTCGGGAGTGACGCGGACGGCTTGGCGGAAGCGCTACTACCATTTCCATTCGGGGCGCTGAAGACAGAAAGCTGCAGTGTATTTTTCTTGCCATCACACTTCGGGCAAGCAATTTCCTGCGTTTTGTTCAGAACGATTCGCTCAAACTCCGTGGCGCATTCATCACAAATGTATTCGTAGATTGGCATGACGGTTTAAATGCCTTTGGCGAGCAGAATCAGGTCCAAAACTATTTCGGCCGGTCGGGACTTTGCAACGCTTCATACAATGCGATTCCTGTTACAACCGCAGTGACGCCAATCGCGAACCAGAGAAACTTGTTACGCGACGGCTGCCGGGGCTTGTAGCGACGATTTCGACGCTCGCTTCGCGTATTTTGCCGATCCTCTTGCCGATCTCGATCGGAAACGGATGTGTCAGCTTGCGTCGGATCGGATGCTTGCGCGGCGGCCAATTCCGCCTCTGTTGGATTAAGGACGATACGATAGGCCATTCCCTCGGGTATGACGCGCACATCGTCGTCCACTCCGATGGTTACCGAACCTCGCGTGCTCCGAATCGTCAATTGGTTCGGTCCAACCACGCTTACCTGCGCGATTGTTGGGTCGTTGGTTACCGATCGAATTACGGCGCTACCGACATGCAGCGCAAAGGCTTTCGAATTGGCGGTTGAGAAAATTGCCGTTCCGCGCGTCAGCGTGGCAGCAGGTGCTGTTTCGTCCTTCGCGAGGACGGCGGTGCTGGCACTCGATAATAATAAGCGAGCAGCCCCAACACGAACCTGAACGCTGCCGGTATCTTCGGTCAGCAATCTGTCGCCGCCATAAACAGTGGTGCCAACGGACACAAATCCAACGCCTACATGGGCTCGATCAGCAGCAACTATTGTGCCGAACGCAGCTCCAGGCGCGCCCCAGACCGGAGTGATTCCGATGGAAATTATAAGTAGTGCTGCAACTGTACCGCGTAGGCGTGACATGTCACCAACTCCAAGAAGGCCGCAATCAGAGTACCCAGTCGATGACAAACAGTCAATCGGCAAACACCCCTTGTAGCGCTACTCGCCACGGTATCACCGCCTGAAAGAAGCTCCAGATTAAGCATTTAAGAGGCTTATCCCAATTCAGGTGAGGGGGTGCAACGTGGCTACGTGTACGTGCCACGGTATACTGAATTGTATTTTGCGTGGAAGCTAAGCCGGATACTTAAGCCGTTCAATATTCGCGAGATTAGAAGGACTCCGTGTTTTTAAGGAAAATGCTCGGTCTGGTTTGCGTTTTGATGGTTTGTGGATTGCTCGCGGCCGGACTTTCGCCTTTTAACCCCTTCCCTCGCAACGAGGTTTTCTGGCTGAACGAAGGCAAGGGGCTGGAATTTGGTGCGCATGGATTGGTCATCAGCTCCGATTTGCTGAATCCCTCCCCGGCTACGCACGATTTCTATTGCAGTTTGCAGATCCGGTTGCAGCCGAAACGCCGCTACGTAAACAATTCCTCAACAATTCTTGTTTTTTACACCCCGGATAACCCGGTGCAATTCAGGCTCATGCAATATGGCGATGAGCTGCTATTTAGACGCAATTATCATCAGGCAAAAAATCGTTTCAAAAATCTTGAGATTGAGATGGAAAGCGCCTTCACGAATAATGAACCCGTTTCCTTTACCATCACCTCCGGCCCCGAAGGCGCGGTGGCATACCGCAATGGAGTGCGGGCGGGTGCTTCCAGGAGAATGGGATTATCTTGCAACGATTTTGCGGGCCAGCTTGTAATTGGAAATTCTCCCGTATCCGACAACGCGTGGCAGGGCCGGTTACTGAATCTTGCCATTTATAAGCGCGAACTTACCCCGCAGGAAATTTCGCGGGATTATGCCGCGATCAATGCAGGACCGCCGCTGCAAGGTTTGCCCGACTTACATGACATTATCGTAGCGCGATATGATTTTGCGGAAGGCTCAGGCAAAGTAATTCACAACCGGGAAGGTTTCGCTCCCGATCTTCAAATCCCTGCCCATTTTCGAATTTTACACAAACAATTTCTTGCGCGGCCCTGGAAAGAATTCAGACCAGACAATGGCTACGTCAACGACGTGGCCATAAACATTGCCGGCTTTATTCCCTTTGGTTTTCTGTTAGCCGCGTACCTGAGCAGGGATCGACAAGGTACACGAGCCGCCACTCTAACCATCCTGGCCGGTGCAGCAATCAGCGTGACCATCGAAGTCCTGCAAGCATTCATTCCATCCCGCACCTCTGGAGTCACCGATATCATTACCAATACCCTGGGCACGGCTCTTGGCGTGCTGCTCTCTAACTGGGGACCCGTTCAGACGCTGACCGTACGCCTGCGTCGCTTGCGCCCGTCCATTGAGAACGGCCGAATCAAGTAAGCGGTTATCGCCATGGCTGAGTTGCTAGCCGCAACAGCTTGCCGCTGTTACAATGCAATCAACTTTATGGCTGACTGGAAACAAATCACTGCGCGCATACGGCGTGCTCGGACCGCAAAAGATCCCGCCGGACAACTTTCCGCTCTGTACGAAAAAACTCACGACGCGATGGTGGCCTTCGAGCTGGCCAAATACTTCGAAACCACGGCGTTGAATGACGACGCCGCGAAGTGGTACGGCATTGCCGCGGAGCGATTCCGCCGCGCTGATTGGAAAACCAAAGCGCAGGAAGCGGCAGTGCGCCTCGGCGGTGCAGTCGGTGCAACTCCCGAAGCGACCTTCAGCGAGGTCGATAGTCCATCGGCACAAAAGACTGCCGTTCCGATTCCTGAGCCGGGATTGCCATTCGAACAGAGCGGCGCCGCGTTTGACACACTCGGCGCTTCGGGTTCGTCGGACGCCGAGGTTGCTGCCGAGGCACCAGGCACGCCCGATGAATCAATCTCGCCTTCTTCAGCTCCACGGTCGATCGCCCAAGCAAGCTCCGACGACAAGCGGCGGCGCAGTCGCGGTCGTCGGGGCGGCCGCAATCGCCGCAAAACCAGTTCAACCGCCAGTTCAAATGTTGGATCCGAATCGCCCACGGCAATGCCGTCTCGTGCCTCCACGATGGCCGCATCGCAATCCCGTAGATCGGCTCCAGCCGCTCAAGACTCCGCCGCTCCAGATGTTTCCGAGCCGGAACAGCGCCAGCCAACTGACAGCCGCTCCATGCCGACACTTCCGGTTGAAACACTTCCCGAACTGGTCGGTGCCGGACCGAAGGGGCGCTACGGTGATCCCGGATTATCGTCGCGAATGTCCCTGCTTGAAATGCAGTTCCGGCGGTTGCTCACCTGCCAGGCCGTCAAATTGGAAGAAGCAAATCACGCGCCAGTCGGTCCGGGGGTGTTTGTGCTGACTGATTCCGACCTCACCAGTTATTACTACGTGGAAGCCTGCCAGACGCTGCGCATTGCCGTTGCCAATCTTCTACGTGGTGGTTCAAGCCGCCGGGGAGTGGATTCGATTAAGCCGCAGCTTGCCGAGCACTTGGGAATTACCGAAGCGCGCGTTCCAAAGTATCTGGCCGAGCACTGCGTCGTCCGCTGGCTCCAGCTCGACGAGGGCGCATCGCACTTCGCGCACTTTGTGATTGCCGTGCTCCGGCCAATCCTCAACGAATAGCGACGAACAAAACCCCAGCTGAAGCATGGGAAATCTCCAACCAATTCCTCTGAATTGGTCCGCGATGTCCGCGAATGCCTAAGTGGCCGTAAAGTGTCCGATGCGTCAACGGCTCAGCGGCTCCTTACCGGGACCTGTAGTACCCACTTACTGACCTCGTTTTACCATTTAACCACGGATTACGACCGTTCGCCGCAACCCACTGGCATTGCCCCCTGTTAACAGTCAAACTATAGGAGTTCAAAGACTTATTGGCGACACTGCCTGCCACATGGTACGGTCTTTGAGTAACGTTTCTAGGCCCCGGGGACAATCGCCGAACTGATATCTAAGCGATTGAAGTGGGCTCATCCGTAAAAGTTTTAAGCGATTCTTGAAAGTGGAGGGTAGAGGTTTATGCCGAACAAAGTAGGCACGCAGATTTTCAGGACGTTTGACTGGGCGGTTTGTAAGGCGGCCAGCGCCACCTTCAACTCCATTCAGTATTTCAACAAGCACAATCCCAATCCGTCGATCACTCCCAAGTGGTCTGATAAGCCGCTGCTGAAGTCCTGGGAAAAGACCAAGCCCACATTGGGATTCCCGCGGCAGACCGATTCACTGTGTCCCGCTTGCGTCAAGGAAGCGCGCGAGGCCATCATCGCCGGCAAAAAAGACTGGCGCGATTTGATGAGCGAAAAGGTTGGTGAGATTAAGGCGCAAATTGTCGAGCGCGACGGCGAAGTCTGGATGGTGAAAGACTGCCCGCTGCACGGCCACTATGAAGACATGATGGCTGTCGATTCTAAATGGTTGAACTGGATCGAGCAGCGCTATCCCGGCCGCGATATTCCTGCGCACAATGACGAAGACCTTCACAAACACGGCTCCAGCACGGTGCGTTACGGCCGCGGCTCGGTGTTGACCGTTGACCTGACGAATCGGTGCAACATGATGTGCGATCCCTGTTTCATGGACGCCAACCAGGTCGGCTACGTTCACGAACTGGGTTGGGACGAAATTCAGGAAATTCTCGATAACGCTCTAAAAATTAAGCCGCGGCGTCAGATGTCCGTGCAGTTCAGCGGCGGCGAACCGACCATGAGCCCGTATTTTCTTCAAGCCGTCGCGCACGCCCGCAAGATCGGCTACAACAGCGTGCAGGCTGCCACCAACGGAATCGAATTCGCCAAGAGCAAGGAGTTCTGCCGCAAGGCCTTCGAGGCGGGGATGCGCTATGCGTACCTGCAGTTCGACGGCATCGGCAACGACGCCAATGGCCATCGCCAGATCGGCAACCTCTTTGACGTGAAGCTCCGCGCCATCGAAAACATGCACGAAGCCGGCATTGAAATCGTTCTGGTTGTCACCATCGTGAATAACGTGAACAACGACCAGGTTGGCACTGTCGTGAAGTTCGCGATGGAGAATCCCAAGAAAATCGCCTTCGTGAGCTTCCAGCCGGTTTCTTTCACCGGACGCGATGAAGACATTACTCCGGAACGCCGTCTGCGCCAGCGCTATACGCTCTCGCATCTTGCCAAGGACGTGAGCGCCCAGGTCGGCAAGGTAGAACCGACCCGCGATTGGTTCCCCATCTCCTTCATCAGCACTTTCGCCGGTTTCTCCGACATGGTGAAGGGCCAGGATTCTCAGTGGGGTTCGCTCTCTTGCGGTTGCCACCCGAATTGTGGTGTGGGCACCGCCCTCATGATCAACAAAGAAACCAAGGAATGGGCTCCCGTGCCGCGCTTCCTTGACGCCGTCCAGCTGACCAAAGACGTCACCGACATCACCGATGCCGCCCGTGGCAAGACTTTTTCTAACTTCATGATGGCCCTGGCGCTCCTGAAAAACTACAAGCCATTCCAGGGACCCAAAGGCCTGAAGCTCTATGATCTTTTCAAGAAATTTGACAAGACTTGGGCGCTGACCAAGGGCTCAGAAAAGAAATATGGCCGCACTTCTCCCGAGCGTACGTTTGATGACGCCATGAAGCGCCGCCAGTCCGATCCTTGGAACTTCCTGTTCATCGCCGGGATGTGGTTCCAGGATCTTTTCAATTACGATTTTCGCCGCACCGAAATGTGCATCATTCCGTACGCCACGCAGCAGGGCGAAATTTCCTTCTGCGCCTATAACACCGGCGTAGGCTGGCGCCAGATTATTGAGAACATGCACAAGAACGCGACCGTCGCGCAGTGGTACAAGGAACACGGCAAGCACGAAATTTACGCCAAGGGTAAAGCCGTCAACCTGGACACGTTCGAACACTCGCTGATCATCGACGCCGATGATGCCGCGCGCGTCCGCCACCTGGAGCACGACATTCCCCTTACCGCGTCGGAAGAAGATCGCATCCGCCGCAAGAAGGCCATCCAGGAACAAGCCAAGGTTCGCGCGATTTACGAAGAACTCGTCCTGAAGAAGCCGCAGCCGACTGTCGTACAAATCGGCAGCGTTTCCGACATCGCCAAGGCCGTGCCTGCAAACTTCAAACCGGTAACTATCGCTCCGGCAACTGGCAACGGGAATGGCAACGGCAACGGCCACTCCGCACCGGCAGCACAGGAAACCACCGCCGAAGCCGTAGCCGGCGATTAACAACTACCCAAATAAATTGAATCTGCTCAAAAACGGCCCCGAAATTTCGGGGCCGTTTTTGAGC
>CAXMLS010000513.1:0-1602 GCA_964194235.1 uncultured bacterium
AGATGTGTATAAGAGACAGCATGTAGGAAGTCTCGCGTGTCATAAAAATAAAATCGGTGATAGCCGGAGAATAAACCGCACCGCCCGCGCAGGGGCCCATGATGGCGCTGATTTGCGGAATGACGCCGCTGGCCAACGTATTGCGTAGGAAGATGTCTGCGTACCCTGCAAGCGAAGCAACGCCCTCCTGAATGCGCGCGCCGCCGGAATCGTTTAATCCGATGAGCGGAGCTCCGCAACTCATCGCCAGATCCATAATCTTGCAAATTTTTCGAGCATTGGCTTCCGAAAGTGAGCCGCCAAACACTGTAAAATCCTGCGCGAAGACGTACACTAGTCGCCCATCGATTCGTCCGAATCCGGTGATGATGCCGTCGCCCGGCGGGCGCTGCTCCTGCATGCCAAAGTCAATGCAGTTGTGGCGTACAAATTTGTCCAGTTCCTCGAAGGTGCGTTCATCGAGCAGTAGATGGATTCGCTCGCGCGCCGTGAGCTTGCCTGCTTTGTGCTCACGCTCGCGGCGCTCCACTCCGCCGCCTGCTTCTGCTTCCTCGGACAATTTCTGAAGCTCGTCCATGCGCCGGTTATGTATCTCCTGAGAACGAGGAGGACTTTTCTTTTTGTCAGGCAAGTGGTCCTCCCGCAGCGGGCGTTTCATCTTTCGCAAAAATACGCACTGCAAGGTGCGTGGCCAGCCATACCGTCCCCAAAAGAAGAACTACCCCGAGCAGCAGTTCCGCACCGATAGCCGCGATTCGTGGCACGGTAGATGCAATCGCGGTGACGTATACCGTGGTTTGCACCAGGATAAACATCGCGCCAAGGCTCATAGCCACGATGAGGATGGTCGTGAAAATGGATGCAAAAATCATTTTCATGGGATTGTATTTGCGTCTAGCGCCACGCAAACAAGAATAACGCAAGTGCGACAAACAGGGTTCGCATCAATCGGATCAGCGACCCAGTGAGCAATACCTTCATGCTCGGACTAGCGCAATCCAGACCAATCGTCGGCTACGAGAATGGAGTCGCTGGGATTTGCCGGATCGTACTTGACGCTGGCAGGTTGGCCTGCAGCAAGACGCTGGAAACTGATCTGGCCTTCGAGTCCGGTAATGTCCTGTGCGGTGTGGTACGTCACGCCTGAAATTGCATAGCTGTAAGAAACCAGATATCGCGATTGGCTTTCGAGCAGCGAGTGTGCGCCGGAGTTGAACAACGTTTTGCGCTCCACTTTTGCCTCAGGAGGATGGTCCGCGAGTTCGACTACTTGACCTTCGGTGATTCTGCCGATTCTGTTCAGGTGTAGGCGCCGCTTACGCTCGACTGTCTCGAAATCTTCCGCGGGCTGGAAGAAGGCATACGCAATCATGATGATTGCGACCATGGCCGCCGCGCCCATAGCGATTAGCACGTTGAAATTAAAGAATACAAGATTCAAGTACACAACTCCGGCGCATGAGATAGCTCGAATTTAAATGGGACCGGATGGCCAGCGACAAATCATCGCGACGCTTTCGCGGAACACCCACGCACCGATTTTACCGGAATCAATGTCCCGCGGGTAATTACCCTATGCATATCCTGTCTCTTATACACATC
>CAXMLS010000514.1:0-3389 GCA_964194235.1 uncultured bacterium
GCCTTCCGGCGTTTCCATCACGGCGGTTTTCGGCCCGAACTTGTCGCGATAAAAAGCCAGAACTTGTTGCACGGAATCGGAGGTCTTGAAAACCCATTCAGTGGCGGGCGGTTTGGCGACGGAATTTTGCCGCGTGAAGGCGACGGGGAGAAGGGCAACAAAAATAATTAAGACGGCGGAGTAACGAAGTTTCATGAGCATCCTCTAAATCCAGCGTTACGAAAATCCCGGCATCGAGGTCAGCGTGGATTTTACCAATTTATGAAGCGAGCGCTGGGAATTGAATCGCATCACTCGATTTCCCGTGCTGTATTGCTTTCTACGAAGCGCCGAGCGTATGTTGAGATGCGGCGTAGCCTCAAACTTAGCCTAATTAGTGAGGCTTATTCAACGCGAGTTTTTGTTGCGGGAGAAGCCGCCGGCGGCAAGACGGAATGAATCTCAAAGAACAACTTGGAGGCGTTTTAAAAACCTGGTGCGCTAAGCACGGCATGGTCCTGGCGTGGTACGCCTTCAATGATCGAAAAGCGCGTTTGCAAGATGTGGTCCGGCTTAGGGCTGACGGGCATCTAATGCAGAACCCCGCCGAGGGCTGCCAGCTCATCAGTGTGCTTAGAGCGACGAGCCGTATCGCGGGAGATATCGCGGAAGTCGGGACGGCACGCGGAGGTTCGGCACGCTTGATCGGAAAATACTCGAGAGGCAAAACGATCCATGTATTCGATACGTTCGAAGGTCTACCGGAGCCCGGAGTTCAGGACCCGGCGTTCACGAAAGGCGCGTATCGTTGCAGTTTAGAGGACGTGCAGCGATATCTGAAGGGTTTGCCGGTCGAATATCATAAGGGCCTGTTTCCCGGCACGGCTGCCGAGGTACAGGATTGTCGCTTTTCGTTTGTGCACCTAGATGTGGATCTCTATCACAGCACGCTCGATTGTCTGACGTTCTTCTATCCGCGAGTGAATGTGGGGGGAATTATTATTTCCCACGATTACCTTACGGCAGAGGGTGTCACTCAGGCTTTCGCGGAATTTTTCGCTGACAAGGCGGAGACGCCGATCGAACTTATCGGATATCAAGTGATGATTGTGAAACTGCAGCGAACGCAAGAGCGGCTGGACACGGCGAATTAAGTCGTGGTTAGTGCCCTTTACTGCTCTTTGGTCGCGGTGGTGTGGGTGATGGTGATAGAGGTCTTGCCATCCTCTTCGTCGCGGCCGATGGTAACCATAATACCTTCGTTGTCGTTCTTAGCGCCGGTCACCATGGCGCCTTCCGGCGTTTCCATCACGGCGGTTTTCGGCCCGAACTTGTCGCGATAAAAGGCGAGAACCTGCTGCACGGAATCGGAGGTTTTGAAGGCATATGTGGCCATGGAGCCGCTGGCCGCGCCAAATTTGATGCCGCCTTCGACGGAGGTCGCGCCCGGATAGATAGGAGCGCCGATCTCCGCTTCCGATACGTTAGCCGGAGTTTTGCCAGCGGAAAACTTTCCACCCGGGGTGGATATGGTTACGCCACCGGAACGGTCTACGTTGACGGACTTGGAGACGCGCCACAGGCCAAACATGGCGGCCGCGGCGGTCAGAATGCCAAGCCCCCCGATAACGGCAATTACAATCAGGATAATTTTTAGTGCTCCGCCGGAACTCGCAGTAGCTACGGCCGGCGCCGGGGCTGCTGGCGTTAGCGGTGCAGCCGCAGGGACCATTGGTGCTCCACAACTCTGACAAAATCTAGTATCCGCGGAAAGTTCAGCTCCGCACCTCGAGCAGAAAGCAGCCATGGGACTCCCTCGTGTGTAACTTCGGGGGATATATGCACATACTGGATGAAGTCTGTCAAGAAAAGTGGGGCGTGAGTTAAGGCCCAGCCACATGTGTTGCTCAGATTGTCGCGCGTGGGAGTCCAGGCGGGGAAGTTATCGCGCCCGGCAAGGTGATAAAACTTACCTGAAAAAAAAGAGGTGGATATAAAGTTACGCGAGAGGTTCCCAGTCCGCGGAGATGGACGGTTTTTTGCGTTTGCGCGCGAAAAATCCGACGAGGCCGAGGCTTACGAGAGCGAGCGTACCAGGTTCAGTCACGGGAGTAACGGTTGCCGTGCCGGGTTTGAAATCTTGAGCATTAAGTACGCACTCAGCGCAAAAGAAAAACAGGTCGGTTCGATAGGTTCCGGGAGTGCTCAGTATCGCGCCAAAAAGACCGCCGTGGTTTCCAATGTTTTCCTGGAAAAGGTCCCCGGTTGGACTGAATATATCGAAGCGGTCGATGCTTCCATCCGGATTCTGACTGTCCAAGGCCAGGGTACCCGGAATTTCTGAAATTCCATTCCACCAGGGACCGGTCGCAAACACTGTAATGTCAGACAGGACTTGCGTGGTGGTGTCCCAAGTGAAGCTCAATCCAATGGTTTCTGTCCCGAATACGTGGGTGGCATCGGTCATCGGCGCAAAGGTAACAGGATCGAAAGTAACGTTTACGAAATTATCAGCCCGCGCTGCGGGAGTGCAGACGAGTACTACGAATGCGAGGACTAGAACCAATCGGTTCATTATCAATTCTCTTTTCGTCGTATTAAGTCAATTTGGAGAGGCTTAAAACTTGAAAGCCATCTGTAACGTGATTTTGCAGAAATCCCCATGACGGTACGTGCACTTTGGTGACCGTTGGTGGAAGAGCAGTTTACCTTGTCTTATGAATGAGTTGGTGAAAACAGCTCCGTTCAGGTGTGCAGTTTGTACCTAATTAGTTACCATGTTCGGCATGTATCGATGTTCGATCCAGTCGGGGTAACTGTGTTGTTGTGCGAAGGGCTGCCCGAGCTTCTCGAAAAATAACACGATGACTAGTCAACGCGAGAATAAGACTAGATTGAATGCAGAACAGTATCGATTCTAAACAAGCTCCATTTAAATCATGGAGCGGGCGATGGGAATCGAACCCACGTCCGAAGCTTGGGAAGCTTCTATACTGCCATTGTACGACGCCCGCTCATTCCTCTAGTTTGTTGATTATACACAACTAAGCGACTGCTGGTACAGCTCGGCCGTTTTCCAATAACTCCAATA
This sequence comes from uncultured bacterium, assembly GCA_964194235.1. Taxonomy (GTDB): domain Bacteria; phylum Acidobacteriota; class Terriglobia; order Acidiferrales; family UBA7541; genus Acidiferrum. Next base: position 3,071 of record CAXMLS010000514.1, read on the forward strand.
TTTTCCAATTCCATCTTGGAAAACGCCTCTTGCACCTTATCAAGTGGAACTTCTCCGGTATATCTTGCCGTCATCACAGCAGAGCTGTGAGCGTGACTAAGTCTTTGGCGGGAAATGTTTCTTGATAAATTGTTCAAGATTCGGTGAAGGTTTCGAGTTGGCTGCGAGTGATCGGGCCGAGGTTTTAGTCCAGGAGAAGTGAGAGAGTTTTTATATCACAGCCATGGGCTGTGAAGTTGGATTTGCTCCCCAGGGGCTACAGGCCGCGGGGGCAGGCGGCCTGTAGCCGAGCGCGCTGTGCGGCCGCTTGGTGTTGTAG
>CAXMLS010000515.1:0-4205 GCA_964194235.1 uncultured bacterium
ATGTGTATAAGAGACAGGGTGTGTACTGCGCGGAGATGAACCATGAACGCGATGCCGTTTCCCATATTTTTCACCGTAACGCGGACGGTGTTTTTCCCCGCGGCGCTCTTCGCCATGGCCGTCACATCGAGTTTCACTTCCGGTAAAGTAGCCAGCCCGGTGAGATCGCCGAATTCAGATTGCGGCGTGTAAACGGTATCCAGCTTGTGCTCCCAGTCCAGTACGTCGGGTTTGGTGGAAAGCCAGTAAAAATTGTCACTCAGCAATTTCTCCGCGGCATCGTGCAGTTGCAGGCGCAGAAAATAAGTTTTGCTCAGGCCCGCCAGGTCAGCAGCTTTGGGCAGATCGATCGCGGTCGTCGCGCTGTCCGGGGCTAAATCGAGCGTGGCATCCTTGCTGGCTTTCTCCGAAGCGTTGAGATCGTAAATTTTTGCGCTGACTTTGGTGCCCTTCATCGGTATGTAAGTGCTGTTGATCACCGCGACGGAATTATTGTCGTAGGAATATTGCACGTGCACCGGCTCATTGGCCTTCTTGGTGCCAAAATAGCCGCCCGCCGGAACCATGTAGTAGTCGTACAAATGCCAGATCAAAGACGGCCACGCATTATTGAGCATCCACTGGATGACGCCCGTCGCGGTGTATTTGTTTCTGGCGTAGGCTTCGAACATCGCGCGCTGGCCATCGTAGGTAACGGCTTGCGCTTTGCGTTCGAAATCATCCAGCGATGTGGCCGTGCCGTAGCGGCGATTCAACCCGTCGGCAAAAACATTGATAGTGGTGAAGCGCTCTTTGCCCGCGTGATAATTCCACATGTCATCGATGGGCCACAAATGATCTTTGGGAATAAAGCGTTCCAGTGATTCACGCGTGGGAATCGCCGGGCCAGGACTCGTTTCGGTGTTGTAGCCGTGCGCGCCGCCGGCATTCGTGTCAGTAAGCCAATAGACGGGCGGAACGTATTCGTACGGACCGGTCATTTTCACGCCGGATTTTCCCGTCACTGTCGTGGACGTCTCGCTCGCCGAGGACACGGAAGGATTCGGCCACTCAAGGTCCTGCAAAATCCCCAGATACATTGATTCGACATCCGCGGGCGGCGGCCCGTCGCTGCCGTTCAACCACACGAAGACGCTCGGATGTTTGCGCAAAATGCGAATCTGGCTTTGCAGCGAGGCGGCTGCAATTTCGCGCTGATCTCCCTGCCAATCCTTCCAGCGTTCCCACGCATCGCAGCATGTCCAGCCGGGCATCACGAGAATGCCCAGGCGGTCGGTCTTTTCGTAAAATTCCTCGCGATCCAGGCGGCCTTCCAGGCGAATGGTATTCATGCCCATGTCGTGCACGTACGCCAAATCCGCGTCGAGCCTGCCGGGAAACCAGCGAAACAAAAGCTCCGGCGCCCACGCCGCTCCTCGAATTAGTATGTTGCGGCCGTTCACCTTGAATAGACGAAAGCCTTTCTCAGTAATCTCGGACGTGACCTCACGGATACCAAACGTTATTGAGGCGGAGTCGCTTATCTGACCAGCGACCGCGAACGATAATTTCGCGTTGTACAAATTGGGCTCGCCCATGGTGTACGGCCACCAAATGCGCGGGTGCGCCATTTTCAATGCAGCGAATTTCTCTGGCGTGAAGTGCACGGTTTTGGACTCGCCCGCCGCCAACATCACATTTTGGCTAAGTTTTATTTTGTCGATTTCCGCGCGGAGGATTCCGCGCACGGGATGGTTCGCAATGTTGTGCACGTCGGCGCTGATCGTTAACGCCGCGGATTTATAATCCGCCCCCAGTTTTGACGCCACAAAAGGATCGCGCACCGACACATCGCTGCTCTGTGTAAGGAACACTTCTTTCCAGATGCCCATGTTTTTGTCCGGCGGCGTGGGATTCCAATCGACCCAAGTAATTTCCAGGTCGTCCTTGAGCGGCGCAAAAACCTCGACCGCGAGCGAATTGGCCGCGCCGCGCTTTACATATTGTGAAATGTCGAATTCGAACGTCCGGTACGTGCCCGCGACATCTTTGGCATCGGCAACTTTTTTCCCGTTGATCCATATATTCGCGCGATAATTGATGCCGTTGAAGTGCAGCCAGTCGGTTTTCTTCCCAGCACCCGCGGACATCTTAAATTCCGTGCGGTACCACCACGAACAGCGGAAGGGACTGTCCTCGGGCATGTCCTGATTCGCGAAAAAAGTTTTGTCGGAATAGTTCATGCCCGGGAAAGACTTGAGGTTCGTTCCGTAGGTCGGATCGGGATACGTTTTGTCCGTGACCAGCACACCCACTACGGTTGCGGGAATATCGGTACGGTGCCACTTGGCAGCGTCGAAACCCACGACCGAAATTTTATCGCCGGTGGCTTTGTCATCGCACGACGATTGCACCTGCCATCCCTTGTGCAAAAACGTCTTGCCTGAGTCGTTGCGCCCCTGGTCGTGCTTAACCGGTCCTCGGATGACTGGCGTGTTTGCCTTCACTGTGCCAACTCCGTGCACACCAGCGGCGGTGTGGGCATCCAAACCATGGATCTCAGCAAGTAGAATGGCGCTGAGTGCGAGCAGGAACCATCGGCAATAACCAGGCATACGACTCCCCCACAAAACTTCGTTCATAAGAACTGCAGGCACGATTTACCCGGACACCCCGTCCGAGGCGATGCCATATTAAACCGTTTCAATAGATGTTTTTAATAGTTTTTATGAAAATAAGCACTTTGCGAACGATAAGTCGAAGGATGAAAATGGACGGTCATTATAACGATTGGTGCCGGAGATAGGAGTCGAACCTACACGGCCTTGCGACCGGAGGATTTTGAGTCCTCTGCGTCTGCCATTCCGCCACTCCGGCACATGAATATCTTAGGGCAGGTTTAGTTCGCGGGCAACTATGGTAAGTAACGTGGCGAGTGCTGGACACTTGCGCGGGCGAGGCAAGCACACGTTAGGGGTATGATGGAAGTTGGTTGCAAAAATATTTTCACGTCGAGGTTTAGCTTTTGTGTTCGATTAAACGCGCGAGGTTTACGGATAGCATGAATAAAAACGCGGCAACAGAATCGGTGCGGCAACAATTGAAGGAAGCGGCCATCGAGATAAAGCATCTAGGCGGCTGGTCCGGGTTCAAAAGCGGTGAATGGCTTTTGCACTTGACGGAGAAAACCTTTCGCAATTTTTCGGCGAGCGCTGCATCCGAAAAGTTTGCGCTGCAATTCCCCGGGCGCACGAGAGAAGAAATAGCCGAGAAGCTTATCGACTCAGCCTCCAAGAAAGCGGCTCTGGCCGGCGCGATAACCGGCGCAGCGGTTTCCGCGGACGAACTGGTCGGACTATTTACCGCCGGAGAAGGTGTGGTCGGTTTGCCGGTAAACGTAGCGATTGCCGCTACGGCCATCTGTTCGGAAGTATTTTTCACCGCGCGCATTCAATTGCAGTTGGTGGCGCGCCTAAGTGCGTTGTATGGCGCGACACTCGATCCCGATGATCCGGAAGATATTTTCGCCATCATGAATTTCGCATTCGGCGGCGGCGCGGCGGAATTGCTGAGTAAAGAGGTCGCGAAGACCGGATCGCAGCTGTCGCAGGCAGTGGTGGGACGCTTTTACGCAAAAAAGGAGTCGTTCGAAGTGCTTAAGCGCTTTGCAAAAAAGCTGGGCTACAAATTGTTGCGCCGCTCCATCGTCAACGGCGTTGTGCCCGGTGTGTCCATGTTCATGGGCGCGATGTGGAACCGGCGCACCACCAAGACCGTTGGCAGAAACGCGCTAAAGTATTTTGCCAACCGGCGCCCCGGATTGCCTAACCCGGCGCTGCAAAAAACCACGCGCTGACTGCGAACCTGATAGGACGATGCATTCCGCACCGTATGGAATTCCGGTACACTGAGTAAGGTCACGCGCATGCCCGCCACAACTCCGAAAATCGAAGCCCCCACTCGTTCCTTCCCGTGGATCAAGGGAATTCTTGCCGGCAGCCTGATCACGGTGCTCGTTATTGGAGCAGTCATCTGGATGACTACCGGCCTGGGTCTTCTTTCCTTGCTAAGGTCTTTCCGCACCGGCGGCATGCATATCACCGTGGACCAGCCTACCGTTGTGCGGCAGATTCAGAGCCTGCAGAAGCTCGAAACCGTCAGCTATACCATGGATAAAATTATCGGTGGCGCGCGGGACAATGCGTACCCTGTCTCTTATACACATC
>CAXMLS010000516.1:0-12102 GCA_964194235.1 uncultured bacterium
GATGTGTATAAGAGACAGGATTACTACCCTTGTAAGACAGCTGAACGCAACGCCTCTCTCAACCGATTTGATCCATTTTTATCGCGAACGATATGCCGTTGCGAGTGCCTGACCACCGAATCCCCACGTGGAAATCATACGAACAGTTTCCTGGATGAAAGAATTTTGGCGCAAGGAGCGCGGGGGAAATCGCATTCTCGGCCTCGTGCCCACCATGGGAGCGCTGCATGACGGGCATTTGGCACTGATAAAACGGGCGCGCCAAGATTGTTCTTCTGTAATTGCGTCGATTTTTGTGAATCCCAAACAATTTGGTCCCGCTGAGGATTTCGCCAAGTATCCGCGGGCGTTGGAAGCCGACACCGATAAGCTGGCCGCTGCCGGAGTCCAGTGCATCTTCATGCCGGATGTCGCGGAGATTTATCCGCCGGATTTCTCCACTTACGTGAACGTGGAAGGACTCAGCGACCGCCTGGAGGGCCGATCGCGTCCCGGCCATTTTCGTGGCGTAAGCACCGTTGTGCTCAAGCTGTTGCAGATTGTGCAACCGGACTTCGCGTATTTCGGCAGGAAAGACGCGCAGCAATCCCGAATCATTTCGCGAATGTCCACGGACTTAAATCTGGATGCACAAATTGTGGTATGCCCCATTGTGCGCGAAGCCGGTGGTCTGGCCATGTCTTCCCGCAACGCCTATTTGAGCGGGGAAGATCGAAAAGCCGCCACGGTGCTGCATCGCGCTTTGCAAGCCGCGCAGCAGGAAGTGCAGAAAGGCGTTCGAGACGCTCTTCACCTGCAGTCGGCAATGCGTCGCGTTCTCGATACCGAACCCGCAGTAAAAGTCGATTATGTGGAAATCGTGGACGCTGAAACCTTCCAGCCAATCGCTCAACTCAATCGCTCCGCCTATGCGCTCCTCGCGGTGAATATAGGAAAAACACGCCTCCTCGATAATATGCGAATCGATTTCAACGATGCGACCGGAAGTAATGAACCCGTATTGGAGCTCTGACACAAATTGAATAATTCTGCGCCGCAACGCACGACCTCTGTAGCGAAACCCACGCCGCAATCTCTCTAATCAGTAAAGATGAAAATACCCATCGTGCCTCCCGAGTCGCACCGGTACACCAAATACTTCTGAAAGTTGCTCCCTAGTAAGCACCGACGATTTCGGACCGTCAGCGACAACTCTTCCCTCCTGAAGCAAAATCACGCGCTCAATCTCGGGAATAATTTCAGAAACATGGTGCGTCACCAGCAGAATTGCCGTGCCGGACTGTGCCAGCTTGCGCATGCTTTCGCGGAGCTGCATTTGCGCGGCGATGTCCAGCGCATTGCTCGGCTCATCAAAAAGCAGCGTTTGGGGGTTATGAACTAGCGCGCGGGCTATCAACGTGCGTTTCGCTTCTCCGGACGACATCTTCTGAACGGAACGGTTCGCCAGATGCGCGATACCCAGCCGTTCTAGAGCGCTGTCCGCCCGCGCCAACTGGCGCGCATCAGGATGTTGGTGGGGAAAGATACGCGTGCTGCTGAAGAATCCCGAAAGCACTACATCGCGGCCAGTGCTCTCTGTAGTGCATGAGGCCAGCAGGTCCGGCGACACGATACCGAGGAGTGAGCGCAACTCAAAAACATCCCAGCGATCACGGCCCAATATGGAAATCGAGGAGCCTTCCCGCGAAACCGGATAGCATTCGCGCGTGATAGTTTTAATCAGTGTAGATTTTCCGCAGCCATTGGGGCCGAGTATGCACACATGCTCCCCTGCTTCTATGCGAAGCGTTACGTCATTCAGAGCGAGTTGCACAGTGCGTGCATTACCAGGCTCCCCGACTCTACTGTCCGCAGGCTGATGCCGAACAACGGTGACGTGTTTTAAATCGAGAAGCGGGGCAGACGAACTCATTCGAGCGAGAAAGGCTCCGTGAAATCTGCGCACATCTTATCCCACTGGTGGGCGAGTAGCGGAAAGCAAAGCAGAGGAAGGCAAAGCGGTAAGGCCACTCAAGTGACGCAAAAAAAGGAGGTGAAAACCAAAGTTTTCACCTCCCGGGGTGGGGTGATGCACGACAGCCTCTTGGAAGCGCAGCAGACCTACCCTGCCAGGCAGAACCGCAGCCTCACTCACGTACTGCCGATAAGCAACGCGTTAGGAGACTCACCGTCCAAGGGCTCGTCTTTGGTGCGTTTTTAGCATTCAGAATGTGTAGGTGTCAACGACAAAAGCTCCTGCACGGCCCAGTTTCCCCCGTCAAACTCATTTTAGTCCCTGCCTACCCTGGCCATCTCAAAGTGCACCCTCCGCCGACGGTTCCAAAGCTTCTCGATGGTCGAGAATTTCGCGAACCACCCGCCCAAGCATACTCGGGCTATAGGGTTTTTGCAGGAATCGGGCGTTTACGGCGGCTAACGAGGCTCTATCGCTTTGCTGCGAATAGCCACTGGTGTACAACACCGGCATATTCTTAAACCGTTCATATAGTTTGACTGCCACGGCAGGTCCGCCAAGCTTAGGCATGATGACGTCCAGAATGGCCAGCGCGGGTGTTTCCTTGTCGCAAATACGCAAAGCTTCCTCGCCGTCCGATGCGGCCAACACTCGATAGCCCAGGCCGGAAAGAGTCAGACAAGCCATTTCTCGAATGGATTGATGGTCTTCAGCAAACAGGATCGTTTCTGTCCCGTGTAAATCCGTCAACGAAGCAGCAGTAGTCTTCCCTGGCTCGGCGACCAAGCCTCCTTCCACTATCGGAAAATAAAGGCGGAAAAGAGAACCTTCGGACGGCTCGCTGTAAACATGTATAAATCCGTTGTGCTGTTTAACAATGCCGTAGACGGTTGCCAGGCCTAGACCCGTGCCTTTGCCAACCTCCTTGGTAGTGAAAAATGGTTCAAAGATCCGCTCGCGGGTGACCGCGTCCATTCCGAGACCGGTGTCTGAAATACTAAGGACCGCGTATCGGCCCGGCTTCACGTATGGATACGTGCGGCAAAAACTTTCGTCAAGATCGGCCATTTCCGTTTTAATCACCAGACAACCTCCCTCCGGCATGGCATCCCGCCCGTTCAGGCACAAGTTCATCAGTACTTGCTCCATCTGCGTGAAGTCAGCCTTGATTGGCTCCAGAGGAGCGGTCACCACTTTCAGAAGAATATTTCGCGGAATGACTTTCTCGAGGAAGCTGAGCAAACTGCTGGTCACCTTATTCAAATCCATGGCGCGCGGCTGCAACGTCTGGCGCCTGGCGAACGCGAGTAATTCGCGAGTAAGCGCCGCGGCGCGTTCCGCCTGTTCCCGGATACGCGCGAAGCGATCCGCATTTTGCGTATTCTCCCGGTTCTGATCGAAACCTATTTCCGCCCACCCAAGTATCGCGCCAATTACGTTATTAAAATCGTGGGCCACGCCGCCCGCAAGCTGACCGATCGCTTCAAACTTTTGCGCCTGCCGCAATTGCCGTTCCATCACTCGAAACTCCGTCACGTCCTCTACGACAAACTCCATGGCGCCGTGGCAGTAGCTATCGGTCGGCATCCTTAGATGTAACCGTACCGTGATGATCTGGCCGCCACAGCGGCGCCACTCTGTCTCAGCGCCCCGCACTCGGCCGACGGCTCGGCAACTGGCCATAATTTGCGCGTATTGTTCTGGAAATCGAAAAACGTCTCTTACAAAGTTTAGCGACAACAAACTCGATTGCGAATCGCAGCCCAGGATAGTCACGAGAGCCGGATTGCCATCCACGATAGTGCCGTCGCCGTCGATCTGGCAGATGCCAAATATGGAATTGGCAATTTGTTCGCGGTTGCGGGCTTCCGAGAGCCGCAGCGCCTCCAGCGCCTGGCTATTCTCGTCACGCATGATTTTTTCATCGATGGCGCGCCGCAGTGCCACCGGCAAGCGGGACAAGTGTTCTTTCAGAATGTAGTCGCTTACCCCTTGTTTCACGCATTCCACGGCTGCTTCTTCTCCCAGACTTCCGGTGATAAGAAGAAAAGGCGTGTCCTTATCAATCGTCCGCAGTTCGCGAAGCACCTCCATGCCGCTCCAACATGGCAGCCGAAAGTCGGAGAGAACCGCGTCGAAACTTTGATTTTTTAATGCGCTATGAAACTGCTGCCTGTTTTCCACCGTGGTGTGCTCGATTTGCACCCCGGCTCTACTTAGCTCGGTTAACATCAACTCCACGTCTACGGAGGAATGTTCGACTATCAAAAGTTGTAACGGCGTGCTCTTCACGTGAACCAGCGACTCTCCCACAGTCAGCAGATTCATATGCGGTCCCCTATGTCCCGGGATGAAAGGCCGCAAACCGGCGGCGGTATATTCACAGCCTGCCAGTACGCGAAAAGCCAAGTAGCCAGGGTTTGTACCGCTTTTGTCAAAAGAATGACATTCTTGCGCGGCGCTTTTGTACGCACCCTCCCGCAGGGTGCGGCCGAAGCGGACGGGTCAAAAGCGAATCCCGTAGGAATGTTCATTACTTTAGAACCGTTGTGACGAGACTGGAGAGGTAGTCCTCTGACCGCAGCTTAAGAAGGGAATTCTATTGTGGCGCTATTTTGAGGCTAGTCAAGAAAAGTTCCCACACGGTTTCCGCACGGCTACGGGTGAATTGGCGCGGTTCGCGACCGATCCATCGCTGATTCTAGATAAGGGTAATGCACTGCGATTAACCGCCAAAGATTTCGCTGATTTTCCCAGCAAGTTCGAAATCCAGATTACTGATGCCCTTCACGCTGTGCGAGTTCAAATCAATGACCACCTTGTTCCACACATTGCTCCAGTCCGGGTGGTGGTTCATGGATTCGGCCACGAGCGCGACTCGCGTCATGTTGCCGAACGCGGCCACAAAGTCTTTACACTCGAACTCGCGGTGCAGTTTGCCTCCAGCTAAACTCCAGCCTTTGACCTCGCTCAGACGCTCTTGAACTTCAGCTTCCGTAAGTTTCTTCGCAGTAGGCATCACAATTCTCCAGTCTGATAACGCTTCGTAGCACTTTTCGGTTCGAGCGGCGGTTTCGGCATGCCGGCATCCTTGGGCCCTTGTTGAAATGATTGTGCTCTTCGCGCGCCGGCCAGGCTTCGATTATCTTGCCCTTCCGTGTCTTGGCGCAAGAAAAGATGCGTTTTTCGCGGGTTTGGCGTTGCCTGCACTGTGGAAATCCTTTATCGTAGGGGTTTCGTTTCCAGACAAAATGCGCGTTGTGCCTGTGTCGCATAAAAGGCAGAGATCTACGTGAAAAAGAAAATTCGCGCTATCCAATATGGCGTTGGCCCGATCGGCGCATCTATTGCCAACCTGATGCACGAGAAACGAGCCATTGAGATCGTCGGGGCCATCGACACCGATCCGGCGAAAGTTGGCCGGGACCTGGGAGAAGTTATCGGCGCTGCAGATGCGCCCTGGGGTGTCAAGATTTCCGCAGATGCTGCGGATGTGCTGGGGCAGGCTGCCGACGTGGTCATTCATTCCACTTCATCGGCGCTGCCCAAGGTTATGGAACAATTGCTGGCTTGTCTCGAAGCGGAGTCCTGCATTGTCTCTACCTGCGAGGAGTTGTCCTATCCCTATCGGACGTATCCCGAGCTTGCGGCCCGGCTCGATGCCGCCGCTAAAGATTGGGGCGTCGCGCTCGTCGGTACCGGAGTAAATCCCGGATTTGTATTGGACAAGCTGATCGTAACGTTGGCGGCGGTGTCCCAGCAAATCGAGCACGTGAGCGGCAGGCGCATCGTAGATGCCTCCACGCGGCGGCTCCCATTGCAAAAGAAAATTGGCGCCGGAATGACCGTCGAGGAATTCCGCGAAAAAGTAAAAGCCGGCACCATTAAACACGTCGGCCTGCCCGAATCGGTGGCCATGGTGGCGGACAGTCTGAATTTACCGGTAGACGAAATCACCGAGACTATCGAACCAGTGGTTGCCGAAGAGCAAACACGGACGCAATTCCTAACCGTGGAAGCCGGCCAGGCGGCTGGCGTGCATCAAATCGGCCGGGGACTTTCCAGCGGCAAAGAATTGATTCATCTCGAATTGCAGATGTATGTCGGCGCGAAAAATCCGGGAGACACGCTGGAATTGCAAGGCCACCCTAACATCAGTTTGACCATCCCGGGTGGATCGCCCGGAGATATTGCCACCGCGTCCGTGGTGGTGAATTCTATCCCGGTAATTCTCGACGCGCCTGCGGGCTTACGCACCGCCCGGGATTTGCCGATTGGATTTTTCTCGCCAAACGCTCGACCGTAATATCCAGCGCCGCGAAAGGTCTTTAGAAACGCGAATCCTAATTTATTTCTTCCAGAATTTCATGACTGCGGAATAATCGAGGTCTTCTTTCGCGTCGTTCTTCACTTTGCTGTACGTGCCGTGCGCCGCAGCCGCCGCCGGCAAATCGATTCCCACTTGCTTGGCCAAGTCGAGTGCCAGCCCCAAATCTTTGTGCATCAGCCGAAGCGGAAAGCTGGGGGTGTAATCTGCTTTCAAAAGGTTCTGCGATTTAATGTCCAACACCGGCGCCCTGGCCATGCTCGATTGCAACACCTCGACAAGTTTTTCACCTTCCAACCCCGCGCCAGTAACCAGCGCGAGAGCTTCCGCCAACGCATCGACCTGCAGAGCCAATATTAAATTCATCGCCAGCTTGATCGTTTGCCCTGCGCCATTTGCCCCCAGGTGAAACCATTTCTTTCCCAGTACCCGAAGGACCGGCTCAGCATCCGCGAGTGTCGCGGCATCGCCACCCGCCATGAATATCAGCTCACCTTTTTTCGCTCCCCAATCCCCGCCGGTAACCGGCGCATCGAGGAACCGTACACCGCGTTCGGTGCAGGCTGTGCCTACCTTGCGCGCAAGCGCGGGAGAGACGGTGCTCGAATCCATGTAAATGCTTCCGCGTTGTAACGACGACATCGCGCCGTCTTTGCCCCAGAGAACTTCTTCCAGTGCTGGGGGATCGCTGACAATGGAAATCACAAATCCGCATTCAGCTGCCAATTCGTGAGGTGACGCCGCACGCGTCGCGCCCGCCGCAACCAGTTCGTCAGCGCGCGACGCGGTGCGATTCCAGACTGTCAGCGGGAATCCGGCCTTTAGAAGATTTGAGCCCATCGGCCGCCCCATCAGGCCGAGGCCGATTAATCCGATCTTTGTTTGGGATCCAACGGCAGAATTCACACAATCTCCAATGGCATCGACGTAAAACCGTCTAACCGTCCAATAATCTTCCGGAATCGGAATCCCAATTGTAGCGTAACGACGGAGTTTTCCTACTAAGCGAGGCTCATCGGTGCCAATAGGACTTAATGGTGGAAACTAAATCACAACTGTTCGCTAGATACTGGATAGTAGAGCGCGGGGAAATATCATGGAAAACGCCGACGTGCCCCCTGCCGCTGCGGACGCAGATCGTTCACGCTCTTCATGCGAACTCGTATCCTGCGCAGCATGCTCGGTAGAGGAAGATGGGCTGGCAAGAGGAATTTCCACGATCACCGGCGTTGCAGAATCCGTTTTTTCCGCAAGTCGCACAAGATATTGATAGGGGATTTCCCAACGAAAATGTCTGCGCTGGCCACGCAGTTCTAAATTCTGTTCCAGAAAAATGGACCGGCCGGTATCGCCGACGAATGTTCCCGAAGCAGGCAGAAGGATATCACCTGCGCGATATTGCACTTCAACTTGAAGACCGAGGAAAATCGAATAACGCGCCATAGTTTCCAGTTTCCAAGCGCGCGTTTGTACCGTCAATAGTACGGAAGTGCTCCCCGCAGAAAGCAGTTTGAACTGTGGAACCTGCAGGTCAGCGAGCAAGATCGGCCAGAACTGCTTCTGCCGCCCGGCGGCCACTAACCATCGCACCCTGAATCGACGCATTATCGCGATGGTCGCCGCAAACGTAAACTCCAGGACGAACGCGCACGGATCGTTCGGGCGGATCGAGCGCTCCCGGATATTGTTCTGGCTGCGCTTGTGGGATGCGGTAGGCCTTCAATAATTTCCAGGAACGCGCGGCCAGTCCAAACCAGTTCTTCATTTGCGCAATGATGAAGCCGCTGAGCTGAGCATCGGTGAGTTCCTGTATACCCAGTACCGACGCGGAAATGAGGTGCTTCCCCGCAGGCGCACAAGACGGCGCAACCTGACTGACGACCGCGAGATTATTCACCGGCCCCGCACCATCGCCATTTAGCATCAGCATCGGGTACGGAATCGGAGACTCATCCGCGGCGAAATAAAAGCACGTTACGCTGCGTGAGGCGTGCTCAGCTTCCCCAACCAGGTGCGCCGCGGCCGGACCCTCCGTGGCCACGACAATCGCACGCGCGCGTAACGTTTCGCCGCCATCGAGTGTAATTTCGTTTTCGTGAAGGGAATCAACTCGCGCGTTTATTCGTATGCTGTCGGCTGGAAATTTTTCTGCAATCTGCGCGGGTATGGCCCCCATCCCGCGTGCCGGAAGACTGGTATCTCCCTCCGAAATCATTTTGAACACAAACTGAAACATCCGGCTGGAAGACTTCAGGTCGCCATCCAGAAGAATGCCCCCAAAGAATGGCCGAAAAAAACGATGAATCATCTCCTGGCTGAACCCTTCGGCGCGCAATGCATCCTTTGTCGCGCGCTCTGGCCGTCGAAAAATCTCTTCGATGGATGACCCTTTCATGCGCCTACGCAGCCGTGCCAGTCGTAGTTTGTCGCCAAGCGTCCCGAATTCCGATCGCAAAGCCTCGCGCCACATTCCGGGCATGCGCCACGGATCGACCAAGCGGTTCATGCGGCCTGCAAACCAGGAAAATGCGCCGGGAGAGAATGATCTGAGGTCAAGCCTGGAGTAATCAAGCACCCGCTGAGCTTCCGGGTACCCCGTAAGCAAAACCTGGAATCCGCGGTCGAGCAGAAACCCTTCCACTTCGTCAGTACGCACGCGGCCGCCGATGCCGTCCGAGGCTTCGATGATCTGAAAAGTGATTCCGTCTTCCGCCAGCCGGCGTGCGCAGCATAATCCCGCGAGGCCTGCACCAATAATCAATACGTCCGCACTTGTCGACATGCTCTCGGATCCTTCTAGGAGCTGGACAGTAGCCCGAATTGACAAAAAGTGAAGCCTAATCCTGAGGCATCACCGGGATGCTTGCAAGTGGAGTGGTGAAGCCAAGCGTAACTGTGAAAACATACCAACCATTCTAGCGTTCGACGTTTCCCACGGCGGCAGGTTCACCGGCAAGAGCCTCGGCGGTCAGGTTGTGACGCCAGGCGAACATGCGCGCAAGCCGGCGACGCGTGTAAGCTCCCGCTACCATCGTCCCAATCCAGCCAAGCGGGAATTCGTACTCCACACGGTCTTCCAGCCAACTGGCGTCTTCTCCGTCGGGAATAAACAGGTGCGTATGTTCCCATCGCCGAAATGGCCCGGAGATCATGACGTCGCGAAACATGCGTCCCGGCTCACAAGCCGTGTGCTCCGCGGTCCATGTCTGGGTAATTGGACCTACACGCAGACGAATTTTGACGCGCGATCCCGCCTGTTCGATCCCCCCTGTGCGTTCCACAACACGGGCATTCTCCCACGGCGGCGTTAAACGCTGGAGCGCGTCGGGAAGAGCGTGCCATCGATACACCGCTTCCGCGGAAGCTGGCATTGGACTGCGATAAACAAAAAGTTCACCCATAAAGTTAATGATACGCGGAGGAGACAACGCGATTCGATTTACCGTGATCGAGCAAACGGCCAGAAACCGTTAGCGGCGCGATAGCTTTGCCGCACCGTGACTGGATCGTTCTAAGGCATCGGAGTGGAGAAATTGCTTTGCCCCGGCATCGCCTTTGAGATACGCATCCAGGAAAGCGAGTGAGGCGGAATTCGTATATCCGAGAATCGCGGCAGCTTGTGAAGAATGCTTTCCCATCAGGGTTTCATCAGTGATGAACGACATATGGTTCGCGCCAGTGATGAACACTTCGTATTTGTCCCCAGCCTGGCTGCGCTCAAAAGGAATTTTGTGCCAGGCGGCGTTCGCAAGCGGTCCCAAATTATCTTGCGATCCGGTAACTCCCATGAAAGGAAGCGACATTTTGTCGAAAGAACGCGTCGTCAAACCAAACTGGCCCGGGCCTTGCGGAGAGAGGCAAAGAACCGCTTTCACGCGCGGATCGGAAAAATTTGTGCCCGGATGTCGGGGAAGATCCACAAGAGCGCCGGCCATCGCCTCCGCCGTGTAGGAACCCATGGAATGACCAGTAACGCCGATTCGATCGGAATCCATTTTCCCCGCGAGCCCACCGATCCGTTTCTGCAATTCCGGCAGCGAATCAAGAAGAAACGCAATATCTTGCGGGCGGCTTTCCCACAGTGCCGGCTTCTTGAGCGCTTCCCGGACCGCCTGGAAGAAGCGCAGATTTTCTTCACCGCCCTTGTTTCGCTGCGTCATGGAATCATCGTGCGTCGGCTGAAGAGTCACGTAGCCGTAGCTGGCCCAGTGCCGGGTCAGCGCATCGCAGCAATTCTCCGAACCTCCTGCGCCATGGGAAAACACGATCACGGGATATTTTCCCGTGGTCACTGGATAGAAAATACGAAGGTGCACATCTTTATTGCGCTTGGCGTCGTGCAGCACTGCGTCTGACACTTCGGTTACCGCCAACGGTCCCGTTTCCAGCTTGTAGCCATCCACGGCAGCCTCCGCAGCGGATGCTGACTGATCTGCGCTGACGGCCGAATGGAGTTCTGTGCCACCCGTTGACGGCAACGTTGCAGCGTCCGCAGCATGACCGGAAGTGGGGAGAGAAAATCCCGGGCCTTTCGTCTGACGCGTCATCACAAAAACGGTGCCAATGCTAAGCACGGAAATAACCACAATATTTGCGAGCAGTTTCTTAATTCTTCGGCCCCGGAGGCGATCTCTCGGCGCGAAGTTGGGTTCTGGTTTAAACAACTTAGCAGTAGGCATGCAGCCTCTCTAATTTCAAGTACTGACACTGCTGAGGTTTACCAATATATTCCGGAAACACTTACAGCGGTCTAGCGGCGTGCGCAACTGAAGACCAAGCTCTTGGGGAATACGGGAGAAGCCAGGTTTTACTGGATCAGGAGGGGGCGGGGCCTGATGCCGCGGTAAGTATACCAAACGCAGTTGCCTATAACGCAGCAGGCGCGTCATCACATCAGAAACTCAACGTCGCCTGCTTCGTCCCGGCGTATTTTTGTATGTAATTCTTCACCGAAATCTTTCGCGCGGTATTCTCCGAGCTCATGTAACGAATCATGCCGAAGATCGGGCGCACCGGGCCCCAGGGACGATCGTAGCGTCCCAGACACCAGAAAATTCCGCTGTAAGAATTGGGATTGCGTCCGTCCAAACCATATTTGTTGTTGAGCTGGATCAGAATGGCAGCAGCAGCCTGAG
Source organism: uncultured bacterium (assembly GCA_964194235.1). Lineage (GTDB taxonomy): Bacteria > Acidobacteriota > Terriglobia > Acidiferrales > UBA7541 > Acidiferrum. The sequence continues at coordinate 11,417 of CAXMLS010000516.1, forward strand.
GCGAGGCGGACCACTCGAGAATTTTCTTGCCCCACAACATCCGCAGGTAATTATGGATATGCCCATCGCGCATCAGTTGCCCCTGAGCCGCATTCCATAGCGGGTCATGCGTAGCAGCCGCTTCAAATTCAGCGAGCGTGTACAAATGGGCACGCTCGTCGCGGGCATGTTCCGCTAAGGTCTTCTGCGCCCACGGTGGAAGCGATTCATAGCGGTCGTAGTCTTCCCTCTGCGAGCTGAAGTTGTATCCCACCTCTCGCCAGGTAATCAGTTGATCTAGAAAAGCTTCAGCCGGTGCGCTCATATTCCACCAGCCTTCACGCGCGCCATTGCTGCGAAGAGCAACTTTTTCAGGTTTCCATTTTTCTCGGTGCGCCACCTCACGGAAGGCTTCGTGCGCTGAGATATGCCCAAAATGAAGATAAGGAGATAGCCCGCTGTTCGCGTTTAATTCGGGCTCATTATGCTCTTCGCTGTACACCCCGAGCTTTTCTTCCATGAATTGGCTCATGCGCCGTTGTGCCGCGGTGTGGCCGCCGCGCATTTCAACCGGTTTCACCGCATGATCAATTGCAAAACCATCAAGCGATCCGGGCTTAGCAGCGAGCAGTGCGCTGGAAGCCTCTGGCCACCGTCCCGTGATGCTTTTGGGTAGCTTAGGCGAGACAGGTAGGCCTGCATTAGCC
>CAXMLS010000517.1:0-2542 GCA_964194235.1 uncultured bacterium
GGTCACAGTGATTTCGGCGGCGAAGTGGAACGGGCGCTGCGCATGGTCGACGGCGTACTGCTGCTGGTCGATGCCAGCGAAGGACCGCTGCCGCAAACGCGCTACGTGCTGCAAAAAGCGCTGGCCGCAAAACTTCCGCCGGTGATCGTGCTTAATAAAATCGATCGTGTGGATGCGCGCGCCAGGGAAGTTCTCGACGAAATTTATGATCTGTTTATCGACCTGGACGCGACCGAAGACCAGCTCGACTTCCCAGTGATCTATACCAACGCACGCGACGGAGTTGCACATCGCAAAATAGGCGACGATTCCAAAGACCTGCTGCCCCTTTTTGAAACCATCGTTAAATCGATTCCGGCTCCTCCCGGCGATCCCAACGGCAACTTGCAGATTCAAGTGATGAATCTGGACTACAGCGAATTTCTGGGGCGCATCGCGATTGGCCGCGTTTTCAAGGGCACGCTAAAGCGCGGAGAAGATGTCGGTATTTACAAACTTGACGGCAAACTCATCTCCACGCGCATCACCAAGCTTTATACGTTTCGCGGGTTGGAGCGCGACGAGGCAGAGAGTGTTGGCGCGGGAGATCTCGTCGCCATCGCGGGAGTAGAAGGAATCGCGATTGGGGAAAGTATTACCAGCCTTTTGAATCCTGAGCCACTGGAGCCGTTGCTGATTGATGAGCCCACGCTGGCGATGATCTTTACGGTGAACAGCAGCCCGCTTTCCGGAAAAGATGGCAGCTATCTGACTTCGCGGGATCTGCGCGACCGTTTGCAAAAAGAATTGCTCACCAACGTTTCTATTCGCGTGGAAGATACCGACACGCCGGAGTCTTTCCGTGTGTTAGGACGCGGTGAATTGCAACTAGCCATTTTGATTGAAACCATGCGTCGAGAAGGTTTCGAGCTGATGGTTGGCAAGCCGGAAATTGTGGTGCGCACGGAAGAAGGCCGGAAGATGGAGCCGCTGGAGCGCCTGGTCATCGACGTTCCGGAAAATTTTATCGGCATCATTATGGAAACGTTGGGCAGCCGCCGCGGCGAAATGCTGAAGATGAGTAATCACGGCTCCGGCCGCGTGCGCATGGACTTCAAGATTCCTTCGCGTGGCTTGATTGGTTTGCGCAGCCAGTTGCTGACCGACACGCGCGGCACTGCGTTGATTCATTCCATTTTCGAGGGCTGGACAGATTACGCCGGCGAGATGGCGTTGCGTCCAACCGGCGCTCTGGTTGCGGATCGCAGCGGTCCTTCCACGGCGTTTGCGCTCTGGAATATTCAGGAACGCGGAGAATTATTTATCGGACCGGCCATCGATGTGTACGAAGGAATGATTGTCGGCGAAAATTCCCGCGAGCAGGACATGGACGTGAACGTCACGAAGGAAAAGAAGCAAACCAACATGCGTTCTTCCAGCGCGGACGAAGCGATCCGATTAATTCCACACCGCGAACTGAGCCTGGAGCAAGCGATTGAATTCATTGCTGATGACGAATTCGTGGAGATCACGCCTAAGTCCATCCGTCTGCGCAAAAAGGTTTTGCAGGCCAATCGGCGGCCGCGCCGCTGGCAAGAAATTCGCGCCAGCCAGGACAACTGAGCAATCGCTGTTCCTAAGGCGATCAGCCAAAACCGGCGAATCAGCAAGCGCAAATTCAACTGTGTTGGCTGCGCGATTCTGAACGCGCCTTCCACGCAGGTTGGTTTGGGGTCAGATTATTTTTCTGCTGCAGGCGCCTGTCCCAAATCATTTTTAGTTGGCGGGTTGCCGACCCAATTTACATCCCACGCACCATCGACCGTGATGAAGACAACCGCTCCCTCCGAAGTCCATGCCTGGTGTGACATCTTGGCCGGCAAATAATTGAATCCCCCGGGACCAAGCTCGCTGCGCTTTCCCTCGTGCTCGAAGACGGCGCTGCCTTTTATCATGGTGTGAGTTTCATTTGCGCTGTGCCAGTGCGCGGGCACATGCATTTTGGCGGGAGTGCGAATCAGCAACTGAGTTCCATGAGTTTTGGGATCGACGCGAAGAATAGAAATTTCCGGCGAATCTTTCCCAAGTTCAGGAACCATGGCCTGCCACTTCAAGCTGTCGTACGGGGCACTGAGGGCCTGGGAGCCGTCGCTTGCTGGAGATGTCACGCTGCTGTTGGTCTGCGTTGCGCTCAACACCGCCACAAACAACAACGCCACCGTCACCATACTGCACACCTGCATTCCTCGCCATGTGCTTTCCATTTCCCTGAACTCCTTTCATCGGTTGCAAAACGGCGACCAGTATATAACGTGTGGGAGGGCAGCGAAGTTCTCGGCTCGCAGTTTGACGGCAATATTGCGGCGAAAAACATTGGTTTTTCGCTAAGCGTTTTGTGCGGGAATGATGTAGAGTTTGGAATAGCACGCCCATCCACACCAACGAAATGCTGCATCCAATGCAGTTACGTTAAATGAATACGGCAACGTAGTCACGGTCCGTGTCATTGCGACAGAGGATTCTTTGAGCCTGAATAACGCCGAAACGCAACATACTGCCGCTC
>CAXMLS010000518.1:0-2818 GCA_964194235.1 uncultured bacterium
ATGTGTATAAGAGACAGCCTTTAACACCGTATGTCAGGTGCCTAAACTCGATGATAGGTTCGGTGGGTTCGGAGTCCTTTCCCGGCAGTGTGGTTGGCGAATGCGGCATAGGGAGCGCCTATCATAGTGCATATGCGGGACGTTAACCGGGAATACATGAATTGCGGGTAACGTTTCCTTCATTCAGGGCGTCCAACACGAGGTCGTCCGAACCGCTGTTCTGCATCATCACCGCTACCGCCGTACCAAAAGGGCTTGAGGTTCACATTCCATGGGAGCAACAGCGAGCACTGTTAGACTGCGCCATGATCTTGCCACTAGGCTGGCGGATGCGCGAAAACGCAGCGATGAGTTGTTTGCGATCGTGCGCAGCGAATCGATGTATGACCGGCCAATTCCGGAGCGCCACCGGATTATTTTTTACGTCGGGCACCTAGAAGCGTTCGATTGGAACCTGCTGGCGGAACGCGCGTTCGGACTCAGACCATTCCAGAGAACATTCGATCAGTTGTTTTCTTTCGGCATTGATCCGGTCGAGGGAGGTTTGCCGAGCGACACGCCAGCGGACTGGCCCAGCCGCGAAGAAATTCAAACCTACACGGAGCGCGTGCGGAGAAAACTTGATCAGGCGATTGATGAAGCCCTGGAGAAACCGGGCGAGGGACATCCGCAACTCCGCGCGATGCTGGAAGTGGCTATTGAGCACCGCTTGATGCACGCGGAGACGCTGGCGTACATGCTGCACCGACTGCCGAGCGACAGAAAAATTGGTGTGCCAATTACCACCGTGGCGGCCAAGTCGCGGGTTAAAACCGGAATGGTGAAAATTCCGGCGGGTGCCGCGACGCTTGGATTGGAGATCAAAGACGGCGACGAGTTTGGATGGGATAACGAAATGGAAGCGCACGAAGTGCAGGTCCCGGCGTTTTCCATCGAGAAATGCAATGTAACCAACGGAGATTTTCTGCGGTTCATTGAAGCGGGCGGATATAAAGAGCGTGCGCTGTGGGACGAGGCATCCTGGGCGTGGAAGGTTGCGGAGAAAATAGAACACCCGGCGTTCTGGCGACTTGACGGGAATCTCTGGGTGTACCGCGGAATGTTTGGCGAAGTACGCTTGCCGCAGGACTGGCCGGTTTATTTGAGCCACGCAGAAGCGACGGCGTACGCCAACTGGCTGGGAAGAAAATTGCCGACGGAAGCGCAGTTTCATCGCGCGGCTTATGGAAGCCCCAAGACGAGCGGAACGGAGCGACGCTATCCATGGGGCGACGAGCCGCCGAGCAAACGGCATGGCAATTTTGATTTCCAATCCTGGGAACCGTCGCCGGTCGGTTCGCATCCGGCGGGAGCGAGTGCATTCGGAGTGCAGGATCTGGCGGGGAACGGTTGGGAGTGGACGCGAACGCAATTTGCGCCCTTCTCCGGGTTCAAGGCTATGACTTTTTATCCGGGATACTCCGCGAATTTTTTCGACGGCAAACACTACGTGATGAAGGGCGGTTCGCCGCGCACAGCTGCATGCATGCTGCGGCCATCTTTCCGGAATTGGTTCCAGCCGCATTATCCGTACGTCTATGCAACGTTCCGTTGCGTAGCGGATTGAAGAGAAAAATAGAGAAAACTTATGCTGACCTATTCCCTACCGACGCGACACGTATCGGAATTTGCCACGGACGTGCGCGCGGCGCTGACTAAGAGCGGGCAGCGCGAACTGCCGTCCAAATACCTATACGACGAGCTGGGCTCAGCGCTATTCGAAGCGATCTGCGTGCTACCGGAGTACGGATTAACCAGAGCGGACGCACGGTTGCTCCAGAATCACGCGTGCGAAATTGTGCAGCGCTTGCCAACGCCATTGCAGGTCGCGGAGTTGGGCAGCGGCACGGGAAAAAAGACTCGGTGGATTCTGGAAGCGCTCTCGAAGCGCCAGAAAACTTACTATTACCCCATTGAGATTTCACCTTCGGCATTGGCGGCGTGCGAAAAAGAGATGGGGCAGATCGACCTGGTGAGCGTGGTGGGCTATGAACGACCATACCTAGAAGGTCTGCGGGCCGTGGCGGACAAGCGTGCGGAGCAGGATCATCTGCTGGTGCTTTTCCTGGGGAGCACGATCGGAAATTTTGACCGCGACGCGGGAAGAAAATTTTTGCGGGACATGCGCGAAATTCTTCTGCCGGGAGACGCCTTATTGCTGGGAACGGATCTTGAAAAAGATATACGCGTTCAGATCCTGGCGTATGACGATCCTGCGGGGGTAACCGCGGCGTTCAATTTGAATATTCTCGGCCGCATGAACAGGGAGCTCGGAGCGAATTTTGATCTGGCGGCATTTCGCCATGAAGCGCGCTGGAATAAAGCGGAGCGGCGAATTGAGATGCACCTGCTATCGCTAAAACGCCAGGCGGTGGAGATACCGGCCGCGAGTTTGCGCGTGATGCTGAATGAAGGGGAAAGTATCTGGACGGAAAGTTCGCACAAATACAAAGCGGAAAAAGTTTTTCAGATGGCGGCGGAAACGGGCTTCCGGTGCGAGGGGCAATGGATTGATCAGGAGTGGCCCTTCGCGCAAAATTTGCTGGTGGCGGCGTAGGCGTTGAAAAAAAAAGGCACGCCGAAGCGTGCCGTGGATTTCAGATTTCATTCCGTAACTATTTTGCGGTGAAGAAGTCGGCGTTGACAGGCGTGTAGCTCTGCCATTTTTCGGGCAGGTCTTCGAGGGCGAAAATAGCGGTGACCGGGCAGACCGGGACGCACGCGCCACAATCGATGCATTCGACGGGATTAATATAAAGTCTGTCTCTTATACACATCT
>CAXMLS010000519.1:0-2861 GCA_964194235.1 uncultured bacterium
CCGTTTATATTCACCGAGAAGGATGGATTCTTTTACGGCCGCGGCACCGAGGACATGAAGGCCGGCGACGCAATTCTGGTGACAAATTTTATTCGTTTGAAAAAAGAGGGTTTTGTTCCCGATCGCGATTTGATCCTGGCGCTGACTGCCGATGAAGAAGGCGGCAATTTCAACGGCGTGGAATGGCTGCTGAAAGAACACCGCGACTGGATCGAGGCGGGATATTGCATCAATCTGGATGGCGGAGAGTTTGAAAAACAGAACGGCAAACGGCTACTGGCAGCCATGCAGGCCAGCGAAAAAGTCTACGCGGACTTTCAGCTGGAATCCGTGAATGCCGGCGGGCACAGCTCCGAGCCCGTGCGCGACAATGCCATCTACCATCTGGCCGGCGCACTGGCGCGGCTGCAGGATTTTACTTTTCCGGTGAAGGTCAACGAGATCACCAGAAACTTTTTTGAGCAAACCGCTAAAATTTCTCCCGGCGATTCTTCGGCGAATTTGAAGGCCGTGGCCAAAAACCCTCCCGATGAAGCGGCGGCGGCGCGCTTGTCGCAAGCACCGTATTTCAACACGCTGCTGCGAACCACGTGCGTGGCTACCATGCTTTCCGGAGGGCACGCTCCCAACGCGCTGCCGCAAACGGCGCGCGCCAACGTAAATTGCCGGATTTTTCCCGGGGAAGATCCCGAGGAGGTGCGCAAAACACTGGAGCGCGTGGCAGGCGATCCAAAAGTAACGGTGAGCATGGTTCGGCAAATTGGCGTGGACGGAAAACCCGCTCCGGTGGTGACCGTGCCGCCGTCGGTGCTGCTACCTGAAGTGGTGAAGGCCATGGAGAAAACGCTGAGCGAAACCTGGCCGGGCGTGCCGTTGATGGCGACCATGTCGGCGGGCGCCAGCGATGGACGTTTCACGCGGGTCGCGGGAATTCCGACGTTTGGCATTGCGTGCATGTTTTTTGAACTGGGCGACAATCGCGCCCACGGAAAAGATGAGCGCACCGACGCACAGGATTTTTACGACGGCGTGAACTTCAACTACAAGTTGATACGGACACTCAGCTCCGGGAATTAATTCCTAACCACAGTGCCAGCTAAATGTTTGGCGCTACTTCAGCGCCGGCACGCAGAGTCGACCATTAAAGCGTGGCAAGAGGAACGCCCGACGGACGATCGCTATGAGCCGGCTTCGCGGAGATATTCGAGACCAGCAAGATCTTTCCACGTATCGCCGCTTTGCATTTCCTGCAGCGCCCAGTGGTAGTCATCGTTGTTTTTGCGAGTGACGATCACGCGCAGGTCGGCCATTTTGCCTTCGAAGTCTTGCCCGCGAAAAGTGATGTTTATATTGTCGCCGTCTATTTGCACCGGGCCCTCGGTGATGGTGTTCTGCGCGTCCATATACCAGAGGGCCAGAGTTTTCCGCGCGGGATCCCAGAAAAAATTTCCGTCATAGGTATGCGCGGCGCCTTTGTCGGAAACGAAGTGAGTATTGAAGCGAATATAGGCGTTGTTGTCCGCCCATTGATAGCGCGTCTCGATGCGCCGCATGCCGGGCCCAAGCTTGGACGCGTCGGCGGTCCAGACACCACCGACTAGCCAGGCCAGCGCGTTGATGGGCTTGGCCGCTGCAGACTTTGCCGCTTCCGGTGTCGTTGCTTCCGGCTTTGTGGCTTCTTGTGGTGTTTTTTCACTTTGACTGGTTTGTCCCCAGCTCAACATTGCCGCCGCTAAAAGCGTCGCGATAGACAGTCCCGCACGGATCATTGGCAATTCTCCTTTGGGTCAATTCCTTTAGGTCGATTCTTCTTTGGTTCGTTTCTTCGTTATTGCCGATGTTTTCTTGCCGCTGATTCGGTCCAGCTTGTTTTTCTTTTGCATGGTCTTCGCAGATACGTTGCGCCTGGAGATAACGAAAGTAGTGAGACAAATGTTTTACTGAAACATCGAACGGCTCAATGGATTTTTGCACGCGCGCCTGCATTATGCCGCCCTCCATGACCGTGAGGACAAAGGCGGAGAGCGTTTTCAAATCTACATCAACAGGAAGACGCGGGCGGGCGTCCTCGAGAACTTTTTCAAGGGTGGCGATCCAGCCATCGAAATTAGACGCGATGCGCTGTTGAATGTGAGCCTGTTCTTCGGAGATTTCCATGGCAAGCTGGCCGATGAGGCAACCGTAGGTGTATTCAGTATCGAGCAGATTTTTGCGATAAACATTCAGAACCCCGAAAACCCGATCGATGGGGTCCGCGCATTGCAGCAACACGGGGTTCACGACGACGGCCACGTGCGATTTGAGGTAGAGGTCCAAGACGGCAAAGAGCAACTTTTCCTTGGTCTTAACAGAAAATAGAAACTGCCGGGATTGGCGCCGGCATACTCGAGGATTTCGCCAACGGTGGTGGCGGCGTAGCCGCGCGACCAGAAAAGATGACTGGCGGCTTCAAGAATACGTTTACGGGTGAATTTTTTTGGGGCGGCCATGTTGTTCCTTTGTTTCAAGTTAGAGGTTGGCGTTTACTTGCCCGCGGACAGGTAGTACTGGGAACGTTACTTAGTTGAACGTTCAAACAAGCGAGCTTTTTAGTTGAGCGTTCAACTAAGTGAAAGAAATCATGCCTCGTGCTCGGCAAGGAAGATCGCGAGGTTCGGCCAAAGACCGCCAGTAAGATAGCGGACTGATGCACCATGAGACACGCAAGGGTTGGCTATAACGGGCTACTGGCGGAAAAGTACCAGTCAGTAATATACCACAAGAGCTGAAACAAAGCCAACGATAATTACCCGGCTTCGCGGATCAGGCGACGCCGGGTATTACGAGGTGGTGGCTTTACCGCGGGTTGGGTGAAGGAGCGG
>CAXMLS010000520.1:0-5411 GCA_964194235.1 uncultured bacterium
TATCAATACGGTGCGGCGGGGCGGCTCGAGATGGATAGGTTGCCGGTCACGGGCTCCGTGACGACCTACGCTCTGGTTGAAGAAGATCCCACGAAGATCAATTACGTCACCGATTCCGCCGCTGGAGGAACCGCCTGGGCCACGGGACGCAAGACGAGCAATGGAAGGATCTCCACAGAAGCGCTCACCAACAAGCTGCTACCTACCATTCTGGAGTTGGCACAAAAGCGTGGATACCGCACCGGCGACATCACCACGGCGGAGCTCACCGACGCTACGCCTGCCGTCCTGGCTTCTCATATCAGTTCTCGCGGATGCCAAGGCCCACCCGACATGGCAAGTTGTGAAAAGGAAAGGAAATGGGCTGGAGGACTTGGATCCATTGCCGAACAACTCATTGACCATCGCGTGGACGTTCTGATGGGTGGCGGCCAACAGCGGTTCGAAGGTCGCATTGACGGCGGACCGTACGACGGCAAAACCGTGCTGCAAGCCGCGGAAATGGAAGGCTACCGCATCGTGGGAACGTCACTGACCTTGAATGCACTCACCCCGGGGGCAAAGGTCTTGGGTCTGTTTCAACCCGGCAACATGAGTTTGGAGTGGAGCGGGGATCCCGCCATTCCTTTTCCCGGTAGCGGACCGCAGAAGTGCCGAGAATTTCAGCGCGCCCTTGACGAGCCAAGCTTGCCGGTCATGACTTTCAAAGCGATTCAGCTTTTGGACACTCGGCGATCGGGGCCCGGTTTTTTTCTGCAGGTCGAGGGCGCGCAAATTGACAAATCCGATCATGGGGCCCGTCCATGCGAGCAGATCGGCGAGACGATCGCTTTCGATAACGCCACCAAGTTGGCCATGGACTATGCGCGCTCCCATGCCGATACGCTGGTCATCGTCACTGCGGATCATGGGCATACCAGCCAAATTGTTCCCGCGGTAATCGGGAACGAACTGGACCATCCTGCCGGCCTCGTGAGCACTTTGATCACGGCGGACAAATCGCCGATGACTGTCGCCTATTCAACAAACGTCGTGTGCTGTTCCCGCGACCACGCCATGGAACACACCGGCGTGCAGGTACGTGTCGCCGCGATAGGCCCCTACAGCGAGGGAGTTTCTGGGTCGCATGACATGACGGACATATTTCATCTCATCGCCAAAGCCATTGGGGCGGAATAATATTCGGGATCAACGGAAATCAGAACGCATTCGACATCCCATCACCTGAACGCGGCCGTGCCCTACGGCTTTGAGCGCCGAACGACGTCGCTCTTCGTGGTGTACCAGCGCGGAACATCGGATGCTCGTGATCTATGGATGCTAGTTGACTCGATCCCCTGTGATGCTAGTATCCGCAAAGGTGGAAGAGTTCGCCTCATAAGCAGCGTCCCATTTTTTGACGGGACCGTTGATAACTTCTGATAAAAATTCTGGATTTTGCTCGTGGCACGTTACCCGGCAACGATCCCCCTAAGTCAGGATGGTCGGCATGGAAAATATGTGGGTCCTGGCTGCACTATGGGTTGGCTTGGCACTCACTGCCACGCTGCTTGGCATCTGGTTCAGAATTTCGACAGCACTGACGGAAATCGTGGTCGGCACCGTCGCCCAGCTCTTCATTGGTGCTCTTCTTGGCCCTGTTGGTCTCGGTGCTAAGACGGAATGGATTTCATTCCTTGCTGGCACGGGCGCCATCGTTCTCACTTTCTTGGCGGGCGCCGAACTCGAACCTTCGATTTTTCGAACGAAATGGAAAGAAGCCCTGGTCGTCGGCCTCGTCGGCTTTTTTGGACCCTTCCTCGGCTGTGCCGCCGTCGCCCATTACATTCTTCACTGGGGAGTGATGCAGAGTTGGCTCGTTGGCGTCGCTCTTTCGACCACATCGGTCGCCGTCGTCTATGCAGTGATGTTGGAGCTCGGTTTCAATACCACGGAATTCGGCAAGGCCATTCTTGCGGCTTGCTTCGTCAACGACCTGGGCACGGTCATCGCATTGGGTCTTATTTTCTCGCCATTCACCTGGAAAACCTTGATCTTTATCATCGTGAGTGTAGTTGTTTTCTTTATCCTGCCGTTTCTCACTCCTCGCTTCTTTAGGCGATATGGAGGGCGCGTCTCCGAATTGGAAGCTAAGTATCTGCTCTTCCTGTTATTCGCCATGGGAGGGCTGGCCGTATGGTCGGGTAGTGAAGCAGTATTGCCTGCGTATATTATCGGAATGGTTTTGGCGGGCACAGTGGGTAAAGATCACGTGCTCATTCGACGTCTCCGGACACTGACGTTTGGACTTCTTACGCCTTTCTACTTCATCCGTGCCGGCTCGTTCGTATCCGTCAAAATACTGATTGCGGCTCCGCTTACCTTCGTCGCGCTGTTCTTTGCAAAAATGGTCTCCAAGATGATTGGCTTGTATCCGACAGTCAAAGCTTTTCAGTACAGACAACGCGAAGGCCTCTACTACACGCTGATGATGTCCACAGGATTGACATTCGGTACAATCTCCGCGTTGTTCGGTCTAAGCCACGGAATCATCGATCAAGCACAGTACTCTCACATTGTGGCTACGGTAATCGGCAGCGCCGTGATCCCGACCCTGGTTGCGAATTCCTTTTTCATGCCCAGGCATCTCTTGCCGAAAGAAAGCCACGAATCTGCAGCGGTGGAGATTCGGACCGTACAGGCTGACTCAGGAGGGAACTGACCGGAGACACAGTTCACCCTTTCGAAAATCCTGATCGGCTACAGCCGGTTCGAAACAGTCGGAAAGAACTCCCCAAGGTACCTTTTATATGGCGCAAGCGCACCACGCAAGAGTTCCTGGGCCTGCGCTCGGTCTTCGCGCGAAAGCATTAGAACAGCGATGTCTTACTTAATTTAAGGATCTACTTGAAGGAGCATCACTTGATGACTACACCGCCGTTAGAGTCCGGAGGCGAAAAACGTCTCGTCGCGATTCAAGGAGAATCGGGATCGGCGGGTCGTCCGCCACAGTTAAGCGGCCGCTGGCTCACCCGCAACGTGTTCGCGATCGGGATGTTGAGCCTGTTCTCGGATACCGGCCACGAGCTGACCACGGCAGTTCTGCCACTGTTTCTGGCGACCTTCGGCGGCGGAGCTGCAGCACTGGGAATAATTGAAGGCTTCTCCGATGCAGGTTCGAGCATCTTGAAGCTGTGGATGTCGTTCTATTCCGATCGCGTTGGGAAACGCAAGCCCATCCTCGTGATCGGTTATTTCGTGACTGCGATGATGGGCCTGATGGGCCTGGTCACCTCTTGGTGGCAGATCGTGGTTATCCGGATGGCCGCATGGATGGGCCGTGGCGCGCGAGGGCCTGTTCGTGATGCTCTCCTATCGGAGAGCGTTCCGGCGGTCGCATATGGTCGTGCCTTTGGTTTCGAGACACTGATGGACACGCTAGGCGCCATCATCGGTCCGGCGATCGCGCTTTCGTTGGTTGGTGTAATCGCGCTCCGGCACATTTTTCTGATCGCCTTCATTCCTGGCGCGATCACAGTCCTCATCGTACTGTTCATCTTGAAGGACATACCTCGAAAACCACAGCCGGGAATCGAGATCATCGTTTCGCTCCGTCAGTTGCCACGATCTTTTTGGCGCTATGCGGGAGCGGTCGGGATTTTCGGCTTGGGGAACTTCGCACATACGTTACTGGTCCTGCGAGCAGTTACGCTGCTCACGCCAACCTATGGAGAAGTACGTGCCGGGAAAATTGGAATCGCCCTCTATATCTTCCACAACATCCTCTACGCGGCGTCATCATACCCGGTCGGCGTGCTCGGAGACAGAACCAATAAGAAGACGATACTGGCGGTTGGCTACGCTCTATTCGGTGCGATGTGCTTGGGCTTTCTATTCGCGGGTGCCAACCTGCCGGCGCTCATCGCATTGTTCGCCATAGCGGGGATTTATATTGCGATCGTCGACTCGATGGAGCGTGCACTTGCGGCGGGCCTTCTCCCCATAGATCGTCGTGGCACGGGCTATGGTGCGCTGGCTACCGTCAACTCTTTTGGCGATCTGGCCTCGAGCATCGTCGTTGGCATGCTCTGGACCCACTTCTCCGTCGCATCTGGTTTCTGGTACGCTGCGATCCTGACCCTCGCCGGCGCTTTGGCACTCTGGCTGACTCCGCTGCCTCCCAGCTCGCCGGATGTAAATGAAGTGGCTGCCGCTCCTCTAGGCGGGGTGTCGACTGGAGTACCCTCTGGACAAGCCCGGCTCTAGGATGAGCCGGAGCCAGCTTAGGAAGCTACGCCGATTACGATGAAATCAAGCAACGCATTCGGACGCGGATCGGTCAAGGGTGAAATCGAGGGAATCATCGATCAGCACAGCATTCCAACATGGTGGCTACGGTGATTGGCAGACCTGTGATCGCGGCCATGATCGCTAATTCGTTTATCATGATCAAGCATCTTTTGTCGAAAGAAAGTCACCAATCTGCGACGGTCAAGATTCCAACCGTACCGGCTGAGTAAGGAGCGAACGTGGCTGGCCGGAGACACAGTTCACCTTTTCGAAAAATCCTAGTTGGCTACGACGGTTCGAAGCAGTCAGAAAGAGCTCTCCAAGTTGCGTTTCAATTGGCGCAAGCAGACGACGCAAGGCTCTTGATCGTCTCCGTGGCGCGCCCTCCGGAACCCCCGACCCGTGTGGAAACCATCGGGGTGCTGGAGAACGCTCAGGAGCACTTCGAAAAGGACTTCCGACGGTTAGCCGCTAGAGCTGAGGATCTAAATATCGAGATGGAGACCACGATCCTGGTGGGCCATCCGATCGAACAGCTCGTCCATCGCGCCGAGACCGAGCAAGCGGATTTGATCATTCTGGGCCGCCGGGGCGTGTCGAGATTCGAACGAATGCTGCTCGGTTCTACTTCTGAGAAGGTTCTCCGCTATGCGCATTGCCCCGTGATGATTGTTCCAGGTTGATCGAACAGACTGTCCCCCATTACCGCAGACCGTATCGCGAAAAGAATCGAACCTGGTCACGGAGCGCGCGCATAACAGAAACGTTTGTTTCAGTAACCAACGTGGTGCAGCACAGCTACCGCAACAGCAGCAATGAGACAGTAAATGCCCAACAGATACCACTGGCCACCCTGAAGCCATCGACTGATCCATTTGAGAGCAAGTAAACCCGCCAGAAATGCGCAGAACGCCCCAAATACGCTGGACATCATCGTTGAAGCAAAACTTACACTGCCGTTCACGCGTTCCGCGTCGATTAGCCGGAGCACTTCGCGGACGACCACGGGAGGGGTGAGGATGACTGCAAGCGCGAAGCTGAATTCCTCAGCACGCATTTTGTCCACACCCAGGAGCATGCCGGTCGATATCGTTGCTCCCGAGCGCGAGAATCCCCGAAATGGCAAGCACAGGCCCTGTACC
>CAXMLS010000521.1:0-2129 GCA_964194235.1 uncultured bacterium
GATGTGTATAAGAGACAGGATTAATCCTAATCAGTAGACGAGCGGAGTTACGGAGAACATCATGAATGCTTTGCACAGAAAGAGCAGGAAACATTCCGAGTCGGGGGTTGCGCTGCTGATCGCGATTTTCGTGTTGATGATAATTAGTGTGGTAGCGATTGCGCTGATTATCGCGTCTGGCTCGGAAAGCTCTCTGGCAGGAAATTACCGCTCCTCCGCGACGTCCTATCTGGCCGGTACCGCCGGCTTGGAAGAGGCTCGCGGCCGCTTGCTCACTGGTAACGCGGATTTTGTCAATAAAGCTGGGACGGTTTACATCCCTGCCGCCGCTGCCAGTATGCTTCCCGCATCAGGCCCTCTCAACGTCGGCGAGGTACGCTACATCCTCAACCCTGCACCAGGGGAATCGACCTCAACGCTGCTCACCACCTATCCTGACACTGAATATAATACCGAGTTCGGCAGTGGGGCCCTCGCAGCTGCCACAGTTGTGTCCACCGCTTCTGTCTCCACAGTCACGGCCAACGGAACAACGTACTACGGACCATTATTCAAGTGGGTTCGTATTACCCCGGCTACTGAAAAATCGATTGGGACCGACGTAGATACTAGTGGTCTACCGCTAAATTCAGCAGCGCCTTTGTACTACGACTCGGCGCACCTGCCGAGTCCGAGCCTGATCGTACCTCCGATGGTTTCCGGATCCCCAAATCCGCCATCCACGGCCAAGCAGGCTTTCGAAATTACCGCACTGGCGGTCCTGCCAAATGGCACACAGAATATGTTGCAGTACGTAGTTGCGCCGATGACCTTTGGTCTTACGTTTCCCTCGGCGTTAACCTTGTCCGGGAAGCAAGTCAGTTTTTCTGGCGCCAATTCGAATGTCTACTACGTAAATGGAACCGATGGCACAGGCAATCCGCCGGCAGTTCCGGGGTGCACCACGAACCCCAGCAATTCGTTGCCCGCAATCGGGGTCACAGAGCCACTGGGAGGCACGTCAAACAAGACTGCCGTTGTCGCCGGCCTTCCGCGCCCAGACCACTACACGGGCGCAGGTCTGCCAACTCCCAGTGTCAGCGACACTCTGAGTCTGAATCCAAGTCTTCTGTCGCCTGCGAGCCTGAATGCACTGGTTCAGACAATATCGCAAATGCAGGGGGCCGTAGTCATCACGCCGCCGTCCGGAACCGCCACACAGGCTGACCTTCCGGCGATGTCCGCAGCAAGTCCGGCGACGGTCGTGGTCAACGGCAACCTTTCTTTGGGCTCGTTCACGGGATATGGACTCTTGGTGGTAACGGGGAACTTCGCTTACAACGGCAACACTGGCTGGAAGGGCATCGTCCTGATTGTTGGTTCCGGCACGACCACCTTTACCGGCCTCGGCGGCGGTAACAACGAATTTGACGGTGCTATTTTCGTCGCGACGATTAAGGACATTTCCGGCAACCTGTTGT
Organism: uncultured bacterium; assembly: GCA_964194235.1. GTDB lineage: Bacteria > Acidobacteriota > Terriglobia > Acidiferrales > UBA7541 > Acidiferrum. Next base: position 1,461 of record CAXMLS010000521.1, read on the forward strand.
CTCAGGTCGGCAACGTCTCGTTCAACATTTCAGGAGGCGGCGGCAATGGTATTTATTACAACAGCTGTTGGATCAACGCCGCGCAGCCGACGCTGTATTACAAGGTGATGTCATTCCGGGAACTGCACTAAAATTAGGCGGAAAATGAACATGATAAGCAAATCTGTTTTATATGCGTTGATGGTGCCGGCCGCGGCATTGGCACTTTCCACCGCGGTTCGTGCGCAGAGTGATCCGCAACCAAAAGCCCCGCCTGCAGAACATAAAACTGCGCCAAGGCCCCACAAAGTCTGGACCAACGAAGACGTCGGAACGCTGCGTACTCCTGCTGATGAGCATATCGAGGCGCAGGATCGCCAGAAAGAGCAGGCCGCATTGGCAGCTCGCCAGCCTGCCGCTGCGAATCCTTCCCCCAGCGCAGAAGAAGCCGATAGGGCCAAACTCCCCGCTAGATTCTCAAATCCCAAGTCAGCGGAAGAGGCGGAGGAAATTGTTGCTTGGGAAAGCCGTGACATCGCATCGCAAGAAGAATTTCTTGTGACCTTAAAAAAAGAGCTGGATGAAGCCCCCGCGGACGATAAAGAACAGCTGTCCAAGCTTGTGCAGGGGCACACGCAAGTGCTTGCGGACACCCGCAAGGAACTAAAAACCGTGCAACAACAGAAGAAA
>CAXMLS010000522.1:0-8666 GCA_964194235.1 uncultured bacterium
GAGCCGTCGTCGAAATCCAGCGTGGGTATCGCTCAGAGAAGTGCTGAGATTCCCGATGATGCAGCCGCCCTTGGACTTCTCGCGCTTTCTTACCATCTCCTGAATGGCATCCAGTCGGCTCATCAGCCGGTGCAATGGATCAGCGTCCATACGAGAGGCCTGCATACTCTCCTCAATCAGCTGCAAATCCAGGCGTCGCTTCTCCATGTGATTGTTGATTACGGCGAAGCCGAGGTCCTCTTTGCTGGTAAAGTGATGAAAGAAGGCGCCTGTAGTCACGTTGGCCCGGGAAAAAACATCCTCTAATTTTGTGTCGTGGTACCCTTTCAACGCAAAAAGCCGGGCCGCCCCGGCAAGTATCCGATTCCTAGTTTCCAGCGCCCGCGGTTGCTTGAGCTTATGCATTTCTCACCCTGCAATTAAAACAGAATAGATAATCTGTTATCAGAACTCATGAAATTCGGTTTGTCAAGAAAAACTTATCCGCAAGCATGCCGCAAAAACTACGAACGCGGAATGCCGCCATCCGGGAAAGATTCAGTCCATGCTCGGCAGGGTCTTCTGCCATCGCTTTCAGAGCCTTTTACCAACATTCAGGTGCGCGTCCTGTCTTGATTCTGAACCGCAAACGAACATCAATCGGAAAAGTCTAACGGCCAGGATTACACTACCTTTGCGACGGCTGGCTCCGCTCGCGCTGGACCCAGCGGTACGCAGCAATCGAGTTTTTCCAGAAGAACTTCTCCGCTACGGCCTGACCCTTGCCAGAGAAGTATGCGCGGACGAGCGTCAACTCCTGTATATATGGACCCATGTGGTCGCTGTTCGGCCAGTCGCTGCCATACATCAGCCGGTCCTCGCCGAAAATCTCCCAAAGTTCATCGAGTCTCGGGCGGTAGAAATCCAAGTTATCGGGGACCCGGCTACCAACACGGCGGAGTACTTCAGAAATCTTTATGTAAATCTGAGGCCTTTTCGACAGCTCCCGCAAATTGGCCTGAAACTCTTGAAGCGAACGCGCTTCCGAAGGAGGGTCGGAATGCGGAAGATGATCGATCACGACCCGAAGCGTGGGAACTTGATCCGTAAGTCGCACCACGGCCGAGACCAGCGCAGGGTCGGGATTCGCGGTATCCAGCTCCAGACCGGCATCGGAAAGAGCTTTAAGGTCGGAAAGGAAATCCGGGTTGGACAACTGTTCGCCGAGATTCCTGCCCCACAGATTGCCGTATCGGATGCCTCGAAACAGCGGATTTTTCTGAAATCGTTCCAGATGCTTGCGGAAATCGGGCTTCCCCAGTTCCAGGTTCCCAACGGTCCCAACAATGATCGGGTCTTTCGCTGCAATGTCTAGAACCCACTGGTTGTCCTCCACGAGGGGACTGCACTCAACTTCAATGGCGCCCACTATGCCGAGACCCTTCGTGACCCTGCGATACCGGACGGGCAAGGCAGGCTGATACAGAATCGTATCGTCCTTGTCAGGCCAAGGTATGCCCTCAGAACGTCTTGGGTCGAACAGATGAATGTGTGTATCGATAATTGGCATGGAACCGGCGTATGCTTCGGGCTCCAAAGCTGCAATGCCCGCCGCGACACCCAGGAATGTTCTTCTGTTCATGCGGAAATTTGCTACTCCTTCCCATTAGGTCTCGTTCGATGCCGACACCGCAAAGGGTGATCGCAAGTCTGATTCCTTCGTTCTTCCGTCGTTCTAGGCAGGTTCATCTTGCACTGAATTTGCCAGCGTACCGATCTTTTCGATGACAACCGAGATCTGGTCCCCCGCCTTCAACCACAAGGGCGGCTTTCGTGCTATGCCAACACCTTGCGGAGTCCCCGTCAAAATCACGGTGCCGGGCAGCAGGGTAGTACTGCCGCTCAGGAATTCAATCAGGGTGGGGACATCGAAAATCATGTCCTCGGTGTTGGAATCCTGGACCGTCTCTCCATTAAGGATGGTTTGTATGCGCAAACGGTTTGGATCGGGAATTTCGTCCGGAGTTACAAGGCGAGGGCCTATCGGCATGAACGTGTCGAATGTCTTGCCTCTGCTCCATTGGCTTCCGCCCCGTTTGATCTGCCAGTCACGCGCGCTTATGTCATTGGCGCATGTATATCCCAGCACATAATCAAGGGCCTGCTTACGGTCGACATTCTTGCAGGCTTTGCCGATCACAACAGCAAGTTCACATTCGTAATCAACTTCATTGCTCTTAAGATAGGTAGGAATCTGGATAGGGTCTCCAGGATTCTGAGTGGAGCTAGGACTCTTCGCGAACACCACCGGATATTCAGGAATGTTCAAGGCCGACTCTTTCGCATGTTCGCGGTAATTGAGTCCAATACACCAAATCATGGCCGGGATAATTGGAGCGAGAATTTTTTGGACTTGCACCTTCTCCCCGCTGACTTCAATTTTGTGATTGATTTCACCTCTGATCTTAAGGGCCGTTCCATCCCTCTGCTCCGCTGCAAATCCAACTTCCCCGCGAGAATCCTGGTACCGAATGATATTCATGGCCAATGCTCCTTTGAAAATAAGATCATTCCTCGAGAAGTCGAACTGGAAGTAACGCTCAAACCGAGGGTTTTCAGCTTTTCTAATGCAGCCGCACTTTCACTCCCCATTCTCCGCCTCAAAATATTTTCTCCAAGCTCCTGACTCTGAAATTACTTGGCCCCTTCCGGCCTGGAAATGGTCAGGCCGCAGCAGTGAAGGTAGGCATAAACCCCCTCACGAGAAACCGAGCGAATCCGCGACCACAAATGCGGGACCGAGATTTTGGCCCGGCATGCACTACCGCCGCAGTTCGCTACGCGGACAATCGATCCGGACGAAACTTCGGCATAACCGTTTTGGCGAATAAGCGAATCCCGTCGAGACTAGGAAAATCGATAAACCACAGCATGAACCGAGTCACTCCCAGGTGGATATACTGGCGGAGTCGCGCCTCCACTTGTTCTGGAGTACCCACGATGAATTCTCGCCTAAACTCCTCGCCCCGTGGTTGCGATTCGAGCGCCGGGTTCGATTCACGAAACAGCTTCAATATGTCGTCATCGTTCCCGGAACCCGTGGGCCTCAGGGTATGGATCCTGTCAAAAACTCGGTCGATCTCCCGCTCATCTCTGCAGATTAGAACTTGGGTCTCCAGCGTCTTCGCTATCGTCGCGTAGTCCCTGCCTGCCTTTTCACAGGCGCGTCGGAGAGTACTTAGTTTCTCGTCATATGCCTCTATCGACACCGGGGTAGTGTTCCAGACGTCTGCATACTTGGTAATTGCCTCCAGCATGCTTTCGTCCTTGCTTTCCCCCAGCCAGACCGGTGGGTGCGGTCGTTGAACAGGCCTGGGTTCGCAGACAGCATCCTTGACCTGGTAATATTTTCCTTTGAACGTCACGCGTGGTTCAGTCATCAGGCGCAGGATGATGTCCAGCCCTTCGGTCATCTTTTCGATGCGCTCACTCGTGGTCAGAAAAGGCACACCATAAGCAGTGAATTCTGCCTCTCGCCAACCGAAATCATAGAAAAATTCGACTCGCCCCCCAGAGATGATATCCAGTGTGCTCACCATCTTCGCCACGAGCGGCGGATGACGATAGGAATCACAGAGGTGAATCGGTCCTAGACGAATCTTTCGAGTCATCCCCGCCAGGGCCGCTAATGTCGTCCAGCATTCGTAGATGGCTCCATCTCGTCCAAGAAAGAGGTGGTCACCGACAAACACAGAGTCGTATCCCAATGTCTCGCATTCGAGCACCGCCTGACAAAGCGGCTCCCACTCCAGGCGTTCCAAGCATGGAGTGCGAAAGAAGGCCCTTCCCGGGTTGGCAAAAAGGGGAGCACAAAAACCGAAGCCTATGTCTTGCATGCCGCCCACCCCGAGCCCTCTCTTCGAATTGACTTGCTCACATCTGTCGCCGGACTACTGGGCCGTGTATCCACCGTCTACCATCAATGAGGCGCCCGTTATGTACGAAGCGTCGTCCGAAACCAGGAAGAGGATTGCGGAGGCAACCTCCCGCGGTTGACCAGCTCGACCAAGAAAAGTTTTTGCTCCCTCTGCGGCGTTGAACTGCTCGAGGGACATGCCGACTTTCTCCATGTGGCGGAAGGAGGCAGGCGTCAGGATAGTGCCGGGGCAAATACAGTTGACCCGGATCTTGTCTGGGCCAAGATCCAGCGCCATGTTTCGGCTCATCTGCAGGATCGCCGCTTTCGTGGAGCTATACACAAAGAAATTCGGCTGAGCGACAACGCTAGAGATCGACCCCACGTGGACAACCGCTCCGCCTCCGCTCTTTTTCATGTGCTCCACCGCGTATTTCGTGACCAGCCCAGTTCCTATTACGTTGGTTGAGAGCGAGCGTTGCCACTCTTCAACGGTGGCGTCGAATCCCTTTACCACGATCATGGCCGCATTATTAACCAGGATATTAATTTTACCAAAATACTTTACGGCTTCGGCCGAGATCCGGACGGCGTCTGCCTCTCTCCCGATGTCGGCCTGAATGAAGTGGGCCGCACCCTGGTGCTCCTGGATTCTTTGGGCCGTGGCTTGGGCTGATTTTTCATCGATATCCACCACAACGACTTTGGCGCCTTCTTCGCCAAAGAGTTCTGCCGTGGCCTGGCCGATACCCGAACCCGAGCCCGTTATGATTGCTACTTTGTCCCGCAGCCTCATGGAGCGCTCCCACTTTCGTAGAATTTGTCGCCAGGGAAAAGACATTCACAATTCTGCGGTACCCAAGAAATCTACGCACCGCCGCCAACCGAAATAACGCAAATTGCCAGGAGGAGGATGGCGATGCCAGCCCAGGAATAAACATACGAGCGCCGACTTGCGCCCGACCACTCGCCTGTGACTGCCCCCCAAACATTGCCGGTAATAATGATCATCGTCATGAACAAGGGCCAGCCCACGATAGCCCCCAGTGTCCCCAACTTGGCCGCGCCCATTCCATATACCGCGATGCCGCTGAACCAGATCAATCCCATGAGGATGCCACCGAGAAAGTACTTTGCCGCGACGGCGCGCGCAGTGAAAAGATGCCAGGTTTGATTCTTTCGCAACAAATATCCGCAATATCCCAAATTGGCAATAAACCCGCCGCTTAGGCCCAGCGCCCATACGAGATTGGCGGCCATTGCGGGCCTGCCCCCGGCAGCGAGGGTCAATCGCCGCAGTTCTTCTCCAAACACAAAACTGAAGTTGAGCATGGAGGAGAAAATTCCAGAAAGAATGCAAATCAAGAGGCCCAGGCCGAAGCCTTGAAGACCCGCCTCTCCGGCCTGAACGGGCCGTTCACGCTCTCGAAGCCGGCCTGCCAACGAGCATAGGCCGACGCCCGAAATCACCAGCAATAGCCCCAACATCAACGCGTATCCCTGCCTAGTCCACAGTTGGTCAGGATGTAAGACTGCCAGAGGAAGCAGCGAACCAACTGATGCAGTGATACCCAAAACAATTGCGAATCCCAGGGCCATCCCCACTCGACGAATGCCCAGACCAAAAAGCGTCGAACCAATACCCCATCCAAATCCGAATGCCATTACCTTGATCAGCGTGGGCCAAGAAGTTCGAAGACAAACCTCGATAAAGCTGGGAGTGCTCGCAATTGCGAACATCCACGGAACAATGACCATGCCGACAAGAGAATAGACCAGCCAGGTATTTTCCCAGCGCCAGACGGCCATACGTTTCATGGGAAATGCAAAACTTCCGTTCAAAAAGCCACCGAGCGCGACTAGCCCAACACCCGAACTAACTTGTGCAATCATTTTTTCTCCGGAGAACTCCGTGCGGCCCTAAACATACGCAGTTGAGTTCAATACGTGGCCCGGCCTCCGCTCACGTCGTAGCACTGCCCGGTAACAAAACTCGCATCATCAGAAGCCAAGAAGTGAATGACGGCAGCCACCTCTTCGGGTCGGCCAAACCGGCCCATGGGAATTCGGCTCTTCATGTATTCAACTTGTTGAGGAGTGACCTGCTTGAGGATCGGAGTTTCGATTACCGCCGGGGATACACAGTTGACGTATACGCCCGAGGTTACGACTTCCTTGGCCAGCGCCTTAGTCAGAGCGATCACGCCTGCTTTCGCCGTGGAGTAGGCCGCCAGGTTTGGATTTCCCTCCTTACCAGCAATCGACGCGACATTGACGATCTTGCCATACCGGCGCTCGATCATGGTCGGCAAGACTGCCTTTGAGCAAAGAAATACGCTCTTCAGATCCACCGCCATGACGAGGTCCCAATCCTGCTCGCTGATCTCGACCAGGGGGGCATTCCTCCCCGGAATGCCGGCATTATTGACAAGAATGTCCGCCTTTCCAAATTCACGCAAAACACGGTCTCGCATTTGACCCACGTCGGCAGCCTGCGAGACATCGCAGTGGACGCCTATCGACCTTCTGCCCAGAGCGCGAATGCGTTCCGCGACCGCTTCGGCAAGAGGCAGATTGAGGTCCACCACGGCGACATCCGCGCCTGCATTGGCCAGCCGGAGGGAGATGGCTTCTCCAATACCCTGGGCCGCCCCGGTCACAATCGCTACACGATTTGCCAGATTCATTTCCATATAAGCTCCCAAGTCGGATTCAATGACGGATACGTTTCAGCATGCAAGGAAAACCATCCCACGCACGAACATACTGCTGACGGATCACCGACGAGCGTAGCATTCTCTATCCGATCTACTCTGTCGCTGGACTGCTCTGAAAAAGCTAAGACCCGATCCTCGATTCTTGACCGGAGCCCGATCAACTCAGGGTGAGTCTCCAGCTTGAAACGATTGCTCAAACACCGTATAGAGCCAAGGCGCGATCGCGCGTGTAAAAACCTTCTCTTGTTTCGTTTCAAAACAGAGTATCCTGTTTGTTATTCTCGTCAGATAGATTTCCCCTGTCAAGAGGAAACTGTCACAGGAAGAGCCTGTCACCGCAGAGGCCGCAGGTTCGAGTGCCGTCGATCAGGCTAACCCCTGTTGCCCGTTTGACGATTGCCGTCACTCGCAGCTTTGGAGCGCGCGCCTCTTTGGACGATCCATGGGGTCATTGGTGGCTGCCAGGTTCGCTGCGAAGCTGCCGCAGCCGTGCCTGCTGCTCCGCAGTTAGCTTGTTCTTAATTCGCACCATGAGCGAGATCTGAGTACGTTTCACTTCGCGTTCGGCATTTAGCACCTTTTCCAACTGGGCTAGGACCTGTGCTTCATCCACCGGGTTCTGCTTCAGGAGCCCGCTCAAAGTCTCCATGGCATCTCGAAGTTGGAATTGGAGTTCCGCAAAGCGGGTTTGAGCCTTGAGAACTTCTGAGCGCACGAAGTTTCTCTGGGCTTCCTCCAAGCCAATGGCCCTCTGATTCAAAAGCACCACGTCAGGAGGAAACAGATTCTCAGCAATCGGGTCATGTCCTTGAGGCTGCTGAGCTGCCAAAGGATTACCGGCTAACAAAAACCACATCAACAGGGTGCAGAGCGCAGCGTGCTTTCTTTTCACACTCATGGTTTTTCTTTCTCCTTCTCGGGGACGTTAATGTGTAGCTGATAAAAATACTGTCCAAGCTGAGGCGGCGCTTTCAGCCAATGGTCGGACGAAGAATGGAGCAAGCCTTCTGTTGGCGACCGCCAACTGCCAATCGCTGAAGCAGCCAAGAGCGCTTTCTCAGTCTCATTGCGTTGCTGATGGGCATTCCAAACGTAAATAGAAGCTACAATCACGATAGTGAGTCCTGACAGGGTGACCAATACCCACCTCCATTCCGGCACCCACACGTGCCGAGGCTGAACGCTCAGCGCCGCCGTCACGCGCGGAATAGCCTCGGTGGATGGCTCTGAGTCCGCCAATTGCCGAATGCCGGTGTCAATCTGTCCCATTCGCGCCTGCCACTCTCGCAATGCTCCAGTGCAAACGGCGCACTTCTCTAGATGTTCAGTCAGTGCCGCGCTGGCTGGCGAACCAAGCGTGTGGTTGACCAGTTCTTCGCGCCACCGTTCATTACAGGTTTTCATTACAAAACACCTCAAGCAGCTTCTTGCGGGCTAAGTGCAGCCGCGAGCGAACGGTCCCTTCCGGGATTCCGAGCACGCCGGCGATGTCCCGCGTGTTCAGTTCTTGCACTGCGCTCAGCAACAGCACCCCACGAAGTTTTTTTGGCAAACGATCAATCTCCTGCTGCAACCGGAACTTGAATTCGTGTCCGGCCACGATCGTTTCGACGTCACCCGTGGACGGCACGCTCGTTTCCAGCCATGACGTATCGCGGCGTCGAGACCGCTCAATGCTGCGGCGGCGGTTCAGTGCCAGCCGGAAGCTCATTCGAGCCACCCAAGACCGAAATTTCTGTGGCTCGCGAAGGCTGGAGAGTTTCCGATAGGCGCGAAGGAATGCATCCTGAGTAATCTCTTCGGCATCGGCGCAACCTCGCAGCACTCCGAAAGCCACCTGATAGACCTCGCGGTGACACTCCCGGAGCAGTCGTTCGAACTCCCTCACATCCGCGTCACTCGGAACGTTCGACGCGACGGCACGCGCGTACTGTTCGCCAGCGGTTGCCCGATGGAGGGGCACGCCGGGCTGGTACTCACCGATACGGCCGGGTCCTACTGGAACTTTATCGCGGACGGGTTTGGGCCGGACTGGAACCCGGTCGCGAAGTAGG
>CAXMLS010000523.1:0-4185 GCA_964194235.1 uncultured bacterium
GAGATGTGTATAAGAGACAGGATAATCAATGTCCGTGCGTCCGGCATCCTCCGCGGAAAATTCCACTTCGCCAACCGCATTCCGCCCCAGCTTCACCATCGCACGAATCGCATCCAGTGCTTGCGCTCGCGTCATGTGCAGCTTCACAGCCAGGTGCAGGTCTGAAGTCGCCAGAAAAATATGTAGCCGCGGTGACGCCGCCGGTTCCAGCGCCTCAATCGCCGCGTTCACATCATCTTTTCGCGCACGAGCTAAAGCCGCGATCGGCACCGTGCGTATTTCCTGCGCCACTTTTCGCACTGCTTCCAGATCCCCGCGCGACGAAATAGGAAATCCCGCTTCGATCACGTCCACGCCCAGCGCCGCCAGTTGATGCGCCAGCCGGATTTTTTCCGCCGTATTCATGGAAAATCCCGGCGATTGCTCGCCATCGCGCAGCGTGGTATCGAATATGCGTACTACGTCCATAGGAATCCCCTGCCTAAGTAACGCAAACCACGCCCCGCTAGTCAAATTTATCTTTATTCTGCATTTGATAACTCTGCCTTATACTGCCCCGGGAGCATACCCATGGATCTCGGCGAACTTCAGGTCTTTCTTACCGTTGCGAAAGAGGGCAGCTTCTCGCGCGCCGCGGAGCGCCTGTACCGCACGCAACCCGCCGTTAGTCTCGCCATTCGCAAGCTCGAAGACGGCCTCGGCCAGCCGTTATTCATCCGGGGCTCGCGCCCCGTGCGCATGACCGACGCCGGCACCGTCCTCAAGGACTACGCCGAGCGCCTGATCAATCTGCGCGACGAAGTGAAAAAAGGTCTCACCGAGCTGGAAGGCCTCGAGCGCGGCGAACTTTCCCTTGGCGTAAACGAAAGCTCCATCCACGCGCTGCTCCCCGCGCTCGCCATCTTTCGCCAGAAGCATCCCGGCATTCAGGTGCGCGTGCACCGCGTGTTTTCCCGCGACATCCCCCACGAAGTCTTGAACTATCGCCTCGACCTCGGAGCCATTTCCTACGTCCCGCGCGACCCATTGCTTCAAGCCACAGAAATCCTGAAGGACGAGCTCACTCTCGTCGTGCCCCCCAAACATCCTCTCGCCCGCAAACGTGTTGTCAATATCAGCGATCTGGGCAACGAAACGTTCGTCGCCCACATTGTCGAATCCCATTTTCGCCGCCGTGTCATCGAGCTGTTTGGCCGCCATCACACCCAGCTCAACATGCCCATCGAGTTGCCCACCATCGAAAGCATCAAGCGTTTCGTACAGATGGGCATGGGCGTAGCTATTGTGCCGCGCATGTGCGTGCAATGGGAAATCGAGCACGGGTGGATGAATGAAATAAAAGTGAAGCAACTCAACATTCCGCGCCACGTCTATCTCGTAGGCCGCCGAGGCGCACGCCTCGCCCACACCGCCAGCGAACTAATGCGCATCCTCCGCGATCACCGCCCCGCCGGCCATTAGCTCGCCACAATTTCTAGCCATACGGAGGGTGCCCCCGGTTCGAAGTTGAGCCTGCCTACCGCAGGCAGGGTATGAACCTGGGTCCTGCTGTTGCCTTGGGGTCGCCTCGGCGTCGAGGCCCACGCCGTTTCCTCACCACTTCAACATCAGCCATTAGATCGCCCAACCCGCTCGCTTTTCCTGTCGCTTCACCGGAACTGTGCTTTAATCTGGACGTCTTAAGCGCCACCCGGAACCACCAATGACCAGCGGCCTCGCCATCCTCACCATCGGCTTCCTACTCGGCATGCGCCACGCCACGGATCCCGATCACGTCATTGCCGTCTCCACCATCGTCAGTCGCGAACGCTCGATCCTCAAAGCCGCGCTCATCGGAATTCTCTGGGGCTGCGGCCACACCCTCACCATCGTCGCAGTGGGCGCGTGCGTAATCTTGTTCGGCCTCGTGATTCCCACGCGCGTCGGCCTGACCATGGAGTTTTCCGTCGGCTTGATGTTGATCCTGCTGGGCGTGCTGAATCTCACCGGAGCAATGCGGTGGCTCACCCAGAAATTCTCGCCGTCACATCCAAAAGTAACCGGCGAACATGCTCACATCCACCAGCATCAAACTGAGTCGCACTTCCACTGGCACTCCCACAACGCCGCCTCCGAACATCACGGCGAAAGTCTCGCGCCGCCGCTGCGCCTTCGCGCCACCTTCGCGCGCCTCGGTCTTTTCCATACCCTGCGGCCGCTATTCGTTGGTATCGTTCACGGACTGGCTGGCTCCGCTGCAGTAGCGCTTCTGGTCCTTACCACCATCCGTGACCCCAAATGGGCGGTCCTTTATTTACTGGTTTTCGGCATCGGCACCGTCGCGGGCATGATGCTCATCACCGCCGCTATCGCGCTGCCGTTATCCATCGCTGGCTACAGATTCGCGTGGCTCAACCGCGGCCTCATCATCACTTCCGGCCTGGTCAGCCTGGCCTTCGGCGTCTTCATCTGCTACCACATCGGCCTCGTCGACGGCCTCTTCACCAACCACCCCACCTGGACCCCCAGCTAGCCTTCACAAATCTCCACAATCCAACTATAAATTTTATTACGACGAAGGGTGTCCCAGGTTCGCAGTTGAAGTACGAACCTGGGTCTTCAGGTTGCTTGAGGTTTCGAGATTGTTGAACATCTATCTCTCTGATCTGAACTATTCGGCGAATTATTATACTTATCAGTAATATATCATTGACGTAATCACAAATCCCGCCTACTCTATCCCCGCTGGCGACCCCGCAAACCAAACGCCGCGAGACTCTACGGCCAAGGACTAGCCCATGGCCCCACAACCAGCCCACGCGCCGCAAACCGCCTTCCACCACGCGCGCAATCTTTTCCTGCTCCTCGCAACTCTCTTCCCCTCCTTCGCCCACGCCCAACTCCAGCAGCCTTTCGTCTACACCACCGGCGGCGCCGTCGCCACCCGCAACGACCAATCCGGCGTGCTCACACCGATCGCCGCGTCTCCCTTACCCCCGCTCGGCTTCCCAGTCGTCATCGACGCCAAAGCCCGTTTCCTCTTCGCCGCGGGCGTCAACAGCATCCACATGTTCCGAGTCGACGCCGTCACCGGCACCTACACAGAAGTCCCCAACTCGCCGTTCGCGTCCGCCAACACCAAAAGTCCCATCCTCGTCGCCACCGAACCGACCGGCACTTATCTCGGCGTCGTCAACGCCGTCGGCCTCAATCCCGGCGAAAGCAGCGTCGAATCCTTTCAGATCGATTCCGCCGCGCAAGTTCTGCTCCCCGTTTCCGGCTCCTTCCTCGAACTCGCCTCCACTCCTGTCGGTGCCGCCGGCAATTCAGCATTGGGCAAATTTTTCGTTTTTCTCGGCCCCAATCCCGCATCCACCAACACCTTCTTGCAGAATGACGGCGAACTGCTCTCCTTTACCATCGACCCTCTCACCGGCTTTCTCGGCACGCAGACCGGCTCCGGTGGATCGTCCTACGGCCGTTCGTTCGGAGCCGACCCACTCGGCCGCTTCGTCGTAGCCGGCCAAGGTAAACTGAGCGGCTCGTTGCTGGTCACGTCCGCCGCAGGCGCGCAAGGAATTCTGCCGCTCAGCTTTTCCGCGTTTCCCCAGGAAATTTTCGTAGCGCCCGGCCAGCATTTCATCTACGTCACCATTTTCACCGGCGGCGCCAGCGTCGTGCACATCTTCACCGTGGACACCACCACCTGGCAGTTGACCGAAGCCCCCAGTTCCCCGCTCCCCAATTTTTCTTCCATTGGAAATTTTGTCGCGGACCCGACCGGCCCTTTCGTCTACCAAAGCACCGCCACGAATCAAGTCCGCGTCTACCTCGTCGATCCCACCACCGGCTATTTCTCTGAGATCGCGTCTTCGCCATTCACCGCGCCAGGCCTCGGTCTGCCGGTAGCCTTCAGCATTCTTTCCGGCCCCATTCAACCGGTGGTCGGACCCGTCGCATCACTGAAGCCCGCTACTTTATTCCTGGGCAGCATTACCGTCGGCACCCCGGGCTCCGCGCAAACCACTACGCTCTCCAACACTGGCGACCAGGCGCTCAGCGTCAATGGCATCACTATCTCTGGAACCAACGCCGCCGAATTCAGCGCGTCCGATACCTGTGCTGTGCCCACGGTGCTTCAGCCAGGCAAGTCCTGCACAATTTCCATCGTCTTTACTCCCGCCACACCCGGCGCGCGTCTCGCGC
>CAXMLS010000524.1:0-2688 GCA_964194235.1 uncultured bacterium
TGTGTATAAGAGACAGGTACAGGCCGTCCCTTTTTCGTTGCGTTCCAGTTCGGGCGGCGCAGATTCCCGCAGGGATTTGGTATCCTGCTTCACGTGAAGAATGATCGAGCGGTTTCGGAACAGAACCTATATCTTGCGAATTTTCGCGCTGTGAAATTTCTACTTTTTTTGGTGCTGGTTGCGCCCCCCGCATGTCTCGCCCAAATTCCTGATCCCTCTGCGCCGTCCAGAAATAATTCTTTGCCTGCCGGCGCGACGCCAGGCACGGCGCAAGCTGGTTCCTCGTCTCCATCCGCCGGTACCGCGGCGCAGTCCCCCGCCCCGGCACCTATCGTTCGCCCGGGATTAAACGTCGTGGTGCTGGACCCAGCGCACGGAGGGACCGATACGGGAGCGCGCGGAACCGGAGGAATACGGGAGAGCGAGATCGTTTTGCAATTCGCAGCGCAAGTGCGCCGAGCGCTTGAAGCGCAGGGTTTTCAAGTAGTGCAAACCAGATTGGGCAACGAGAATCCGTCGTTTGATGACCGCTCGGCATTGGCTAACGCGCAAACGGGAGCGGTGTTTGTAACGCTGCACATCTCATCGACCGGCCTGCCGGGCACAGCGCGGGTATATGTGAATTCAAATTTGCCTGGCGCACGCGAAGCGAACGGGTTGATTCCATGGGATCGCGCGCAATCTCCTTTTCTGGGGTTGAGCCACAAGCTTGGCGATTTGGTGCAGGGAAATCTGGCGCAAAAATTTAAAGGCTCGCCAGGATCCGCGCAGAGTTCAGCGATTCGCCAATTGCGAACTACCGCAGCGCCGGCAATCGCCGTCGAAGTTTCCAGCGTTTCCGTGAACGATCGCCAAGACCTGGACCGCATGGCGCCGGGAATCGCGGACGCAATTGCTCGCGGTGTGGTGGCCTTCCGGCCTTCGTATGTGGTGGCCAGCATGACGAGTGAATCGCGATGAGCGCGCGTTGGATTCGACTGGTACTGGGAGGATTATTCGGCGCTGTAATTATTGCCGGTCTATACTTTCCAATTTTGAAGCGTCGCGTGAAACAAACTGCCGAGCTGCAGCAACCGACCGCAGAGCAAGCACGCAGAGAGCTCACGCAATCGCTGACTGCGAATTCTGCGGAACCCCGGGTACAGGCGAAACTTTTTTGGGCCACGGATGCGGACGATGGCTCGCTGGCGCCGGTGAGCATCGACCTGCCGCTTTCCGGGGATCCCGTGCTGCGGGCGAAGCAGGTTCTCAACACCTTGCTGGCTGGTCCGGTGGATCCAGACTTGCGGACTTTGCCGCCGGATGCGGTGCTGCTGGCGTTTTACCTTTTGCCTGATGGAACCGGGGTGGCGGATTTTTCGGAAGCGCTGGCGATTTCAATTCCGTCAGGAATAGAAAGCGAACAGTTGGCGGTCGATTCGATTACGCATACGCTTGCCGCCAACGTCCCGCAGGTTATTCGACTGAAGATCCTGATTCATGGGCAGGAAGTGGAAACACTGGCTGGACATCTGGACCTGACCGGCACATTTGGGGTGAATCCGAAAGCGACGCAAGCGGCGGGTGACGCCCTTCCGCCCAGTCCGCGTGCCTTCGAAAAAGTGGATTCGATTCGGCGAGACCCGAAAAGCAGTTTACAAACGATGTCGCCTTGAGCGCGCGCTACCATGCGGTTGACACACGGCAAGCGCGCCACGCAAAATTACGCAGCGTCGCGGCAACGATGGATGCTATGAGGATCCCTGAATGGCAATAGGATCAAGGCTTAGAAACGACGGGCGCAACGCGGATCAGATGCGGCCGTTGAAAATTACGCCGGATTTTATCGCGACGGCGGAAGGCAGCGTACTAATCGAGTTGGGCGGCACGCGCGTAATCTGCACCGCGACCATCGATGATGGCGTGCCCGGATTTTTGAAAGGCAGCGGCAAAGGCTGGGTGACCAGTGAGTATGGAATGTTGCCACGCGCTACCGAAGAGCGCACGCCGAGAGAAGCCGCGCGCGGAAAACAATCGGGCCGCACGTTGGAGATTCAGCGATTAATCGGCAGATCGCTTCGCGCAGCGACCGATCAGGAAGCGCTGGGCGAACGCACGGTGTGGATCGACTGCGACGTAATCCAGGCGGATGGCGGCACGCGCACGGCTTCGATCACCGGAGCTTTTGTGGCTCTGGCAATGGCGTTCGAGCGCCTGGTGGCTGCGGGAATTTTGAAAAGCTCTCCATTGACTGACACGGTAGCGGCTATCAGCGTGGGGATCGTGGATGACTGCGCGCTACTGGACCTCGCGTATGAAGAGGATTCGCGCGCAGAAGTGGATATGAACGTGGTGATGACCGGTGGAGGCGACTTCGTCGAGATTCAGGCGTCCGCGGAAGGCCGTCCATTTACGGGAAGCGAAATGCAGGACCTGCTGGCACTGGCCGCCGCGGGAATCCGCCGGCTGACCGAAGATCAGCGAGCGGTTCTGCCGATGAAATTCAGTGCGCGCGCTCGTTAAACTTTATTTCGCGTCTTCCAATTCTGGAAAACTTGGCGAATTTCGTGCGCTCGCGGAGTCCTCCGAGCGCGAGACATTGTGTCCCGTTCAGGTTGAGCTGCTTCCAGAGTTTAAGTCGTTGCCTGCCTTCGAAGAAAATGCTCCGACCTTTGGCGAAAATGCGTTGGGCAAGGCGCTATATTATTC
>CAXMLS010000525.1:0-2204 GCA_964194235.1 uncultured bacterium
ATGTGTATAAGAGACAGAGATCATACAGTCCCACGGGTAACCGGCTTTCCACCGAAACCAGATTGATCACGTCCACAACGGAATTGATTCGCGGCAAGCCTTTTCCTGCAAGCACGCGCCGCAGCAAGGCTTCCGCCGATCCGCGATATCGCGCCGGATCTTTGCCCAACGCCTTGTACGCCGCGCGTGTCGACACAATTTGCGCAGATTCCAGAATGATGCGCGGTTCCGGCAAGCGCAAAATCTCTTCTTCACGCAGTCTCAGTTCTTCGGAGAGTTCAGCAGGTGTCTCCGCGGTTTCCACATCCGCGACCACACAGCCCAGCGCCGTTCCCGGGCATTTCTTTTTTAATTCGGGGTCAATAGTGATCATGGATTTCAGACGCTGGAGGTGCTGTGTAACACTTCCCGATCGCTAGCTCCACTACATTACAGGCTGCGCTCAGGTGCGAACTTTTAGATTGGCCGGTGTATCGGCGCCAACGCGTTCATTGCGAAAACCCTTCGCGGCCAAAATTCCGAGCACGATGAACACTACGAGGTTAACCAGCTGCGGATCTTGAATGGCGGCTCGGATTGCGTCGGGACTAAGCTATGCACCTGCTTGGCTGCTGCGCTGAATAAAGCCCAGCAAGTCAGCGTTGATCTGATCCTTGAGCGTGGACACCATACCGTGCGGCGCGCCGGGATAAGTTTTCAGCGTGGCACCCTTGACGATCTTCGACGAAAGCATCGCGGAATCCGCGATCGGCACGATCTGATCATCCTCGCCATGAAGCACCAGTGTCGGCACATCGAATTTCTTCAAGTCTTCCGTGAAGTCCGTTTCGGAAAACGCTTTGACGCAGTCATAGACCGCTTTATGTCCGGCAAGCATTCCCTGCAGCCAGAACGAGTCCCGCAGTCCTTGCGACACTTTGCTGCCGGTACGATTCGCGCCATAAAAAGGTGCGCAGAGATCTTTCCAGTACTGCGAGCGGTCCGCAAGAATCGCGGTACGAATCTGATCGAAAGCCTCCATCGGCAAACCGCCGGGATTCGCTGGGGTCTTCGCCATAATCGGCGGCACCGCGCTGATCAGCACGGCCTTGGCCACGCGTTTCGTGCCATGGCGGCCGATATAACAAGCGACTTCACCTCCGCCTGTCGAGTGGCCGACATGCACCGCGTCCTTCAAATCCAATTTTTCCACGAGCGCCGCCAGATCGTCGGCGTAGGTGTCCATTTCGTTTCCATTCCACGGCTGGCTGGATCGCCCGTGCCCGCGGCGGTCATGCGCGATGCAGCGGAAGCCGCGGTCGGCCAGAAACATCATCTGGTCTTCCCAGGCATCCGCGCTCAACGGCCAGCCGTGGCTGAAGACCACCGGCTGCCCCCTGCCCCAATCTTTGTAATAAATCTCCGTGCCGTCGCTGACGGTAATCGTTGCCATGTGATTTCTCCTTTTGAAATTTTGACGATCTAAATTTACTTCGTTTCCACCACTCGCAGACTTCCCCGAACTAAAGTCCCAAATCGCTCAATCCCGGATGGTCATCGGGCCGGCGTCCGAGCGGCCAATGATATTTCCGTTCGGATTCCTTAATTGGAAGGTCGTTGATCGATGCATACCGGGCACGCATCAAGCCATCATCGTTGTACTCCCAGTTTTCATTTCCGTACGAGCGAAACCAGTTGCCGGAATCGTCGTGGAATTCATACGCGAAGCGCACCGCTATGCGATTGCCGGTGAACGCCCACATCTCTTTGATCAACCGGTACTCCAGTTCTTTCGCCCACTTTCTTTTCAGGAACGCGACGATCTCTTCCCTGCCATTCACGAACTCCGCACGGTTGCGCCACTGCGAATCGATGGAATACGCCAGGCTCACTTTCTCCGGATCGCGCGAATTCCATCCGTCTTCTCCCAGGCGTACTTTCTTAATGGCCGTCTCGCGTGTGAACGGCGGAACCGGCGGGCGCACGGAAACAATCTCCTCTGCTGCATTAACGGCAGTATTGTTTCGCATCGCCATGGCTATCCCCTAAAAACAATCCGGAGATTGTACTTTGGTAATCAAACTAATGCCATTGGTGGCGACGCGACACCAATGGCGGACCTGGATAGAGGCGCTCCGATAGGCTGTTATGTTGCGGTACGGAAGAGTGAAGGAAATTGCGCAGGGAAAAGTGGTAGGCCCGTGGGGACTCGAACCCCAGACCTC
>CAXMLS010000526.1:0-1535 GCA_964194235.1 uncultured bacterium
AGGTTGTAGCTGACTTTGAACCTGTCCTCCCTCCCGCAGAGGTCGCTCGCGGTGCGAGCAGAGAAGTCATCCGAGAGCGCCAGAAATATCTTGGTCCTGAAGGTTTGGAGAAGAGTGCGCCAGGTATCACCCGGCAGAGCGGACTTAAGCGAGCTGATGCTCTGCGTCGCGATGATCGGAATACATTTGGGCTGCCGGGAAAGACTGAAGAACTTTTCATCGCCAGTCGGCTCACTCTCCCCGGCGGTGGCGAAGTGGTGATACTCGTCGCACAGGAAAAGCACTTGCCGGAAATACTGCTCGGGGTGGGCCTCGATCTGCGGGATGCGATTTAACACAGCCCGCTGGAAGTCGAGCTTCATCATGACGCCGAGAGCCTTTGCGAGCCCGGCGTTCATGACGGCGGGAAAATTGAGGGCGCATACCTTGCCGTTTTCGATGAGCCAAGAAAAGGACGGCAAGGGCTTGCCGAATTTGTGATCGTGGTTGGCTACGGGGTCGTAGCACTCCGCAGGCGGACAGAAGGTGCGCTTCACGACCGGGTTATCGTCGAAGAGGGACAGGAAGACTGATATTCCCTCGACGATGGACGTTCGCAACTTTGGTTCGATCCGCTGCCAGTCGTTATAGAACCACCGCTTGACGGCTTCCAGTTGCTCCCGCTTGTCCTGGGGAATTTCCTTCCCGGCAGACTCATTCAAGACCTCGAACGAAATGGTCTTCTCTTTAAGGACTGCCAAGAGTCCGGCGGAACTCTTGGCCTTGTACAGCCCGAGTTCCGTGTTAAGCCGAAATTCGAAGGGTTCGAGATCGCGGGGATGCTTGAGGTAGGCTTCCTCTGAAACCAGGACGGAATCCGACTCGCCTAACCGGCGCTCTGCCTCTTTCAATTTCTTTTCGAGGACAGAGGGCGAGATCGCGCATTCGTAAACATCGAACAAGGTCACGTAGCCATACGCAACCTTATGGAGAAGGATGATGAATTTAACAAGGTTTGTGTACGCCTGCTGCCAGAAGGGTTCCTTGCCCCTGCCGAAGAGGTTGTTCAGGAGCGACGCGATGTTGTAGGCCAACGCGTAAGCGTCGAGATCATTATTCAGGGGGTTGTAGCGGTACTCGGAGCCGAGGCCGATTTCCACATAGTCCTCTGCCCTGTCATGGCGTTTCAGGATATCTCTTACTTTGTGGCAGAAATCTCCCTTCACTTCCAGAAACAGGCCTCCAATCCTTTGTTCTTTGTCGCTCGCACGGTAGGCGAGAATCTGCTCCGCGAACGGGTACATGCAACAGCTCGTCTTGCCGGTACCGATTGCGCCGACGATGGCGGTGCCCGTGAAGAGACCGCGCTCCGGGATGGTGAGCCAATGCGGAGTTTCTGAAGGCCCTGGCTTACGCTTGTTGTGGACTTCGCCCACAACAACGAAAAGCTCCTCGCGTTTCCGTGGGTCGGGATAGGGTGGCAATTTCCCTGCACGAATTTTCTTGTGCACGGTGAGGCCGAAAACATACAGGCCGGACAGCACAATCGAATAAGC
>CAXMLS010000527.1:0-6338 GCA_964194235.1 uncultured bacterium
AGATGTGTATAAGAGACAGTCCTACATGTTCGTAACTGGCCCCGACGTAATCAAGACCGTCACTCACGAAGAAGTGACCAAGCAGGAGCTTGGCGGTGCAACCACTCATAACGAAAAAAGCGGAGTGGCACACTTTATCGCCCGCGATGACGCCGATTGCCTGGCCATGATTCGTGAACTCATGAGCTTTTTACCTGCCAACAATTTGGAAGATGCACCTCGTCGTGCTGGCTCTGACTCGCCAGACCGCCGCGAAGAGTCGCTGAACACCCTTGTGCCCGACGATCCACAGCAACCCTACGACATCAAGGACGCCATTCATGCCATTGTGGACGACGGTTATTTTTTTGAAGTGCACGAGCATTTTGCGAAAAACATCGTTGTCGGCTTCGCGCGACTCGATGGTCGCCCCGCCGGCTTCGTGGCCAATCAGCCGTCGTATCTTGCAGGCGTCCTCGATATCAGCGCCTCGGTGAAAGGGGCGCGCTTTGTGCGCTTTTGTGACGCTTTCAACATCCCGTTGATTACTTTTGAAGACGTTCCCGGCTTTTTGCCCGGCACCCAGCAGGAATACGGGGGCATCATCCGTCACGGTGCGAAACTTTTGTTTGCTTTCGCGGAAGCCACGGTTCCAAAAATTACGGTCATCACGCGGAAAGCCTATGGGGGAGCGTACTGCGTGATGGCCAGCAAACATCTGCGAACGGACGCAAACTTTGCGTGGCCAACTGCTGAGATCGCGGTTATGGGTCCCGAGGGCGCGGTGAATATTGTGTATAAGCGCGAACTCGATAAAGCTTCGGACGCCGATCGGGAAGTGCTCCGCAAGGAGAAGATCGCGGAATTCAAAGATCGCTTTGCAAGCCCGTTCGTTGCCGCCGAACGCGGGTACGTCGATGCCATCATCGAGCCCGCCGATACCCGCGCACGCATCATCACCGCTTTGCGCGCGCTGGACAATAAACGCGATACCAATCCGCGAAAGAAGCACGGGAATATTCCGCTATAAAACTTTTAGTATGCATCGCCGCTCGAAACGATTGGACACGTCGGCTTAACGCGCTCGGTCCAGCATTACTTTCGCGTGCTAAGCTTTCGCAGAATCGCATCCGCAGCCAGCTATGTTCAGAAAAATTCTGATCGCCAATCGTGGAGAAATTGCCGTACGCATTGTGCGTGCTTGCCGCGAGCTCGGTATTCGATCCGTTGCTGTTTTCAGTGAAGTCGATCGCAAATCTCTTCATGTACGCTTAGCCGATGAAGCTTACCCGATCGGTCCGGCCGCTTCGGGCGAAAGTTATCTTCGCATCGACAAACTGATGGATGTGGCTCGGCGTTCACAATGCGACGCATTGCATCCCGGCTACGGTTTCCTCGCAGAAAACCCCGCCTTGCCCCGAGCCTGCAAAGAGACCGGCGTTACTTTCATAGGGCCTTCTGCGGAGGCCATGGAAGCTCTCGGCGCTAAAACAGCGGGACGGCAATTAGCGCGACGATCCAATGTGCCAAGTGTTCCTGGAACGAACGATCCCATCGATCAACTCGAACAGGCGCAAGTCCTGGCGGAGAACTTTGGTTTTCCCGTGTTGCTTAAAGCGGTGGCTGGTGGCGGCGGAAAGGGCATGCGCCTAGTGCATCGCACCAGCGATCTGGCCTCCGCTTTTCGCGATGCGTCCTCCGAGGCGATGAACAGCTTTGGCGATGGGCGCCTTTATCTGGAAAAATATCTGCTGAAGCCGAGGCACGTGGAAATCCAAATACTCGCGGACCTGCATGGCCGGGTCGTTTCTCTCGGTGAACGCGAATGTTCGGTTCAGCGCCGCCACCAAAAGCTTATTGAAGAAGCTCCCTCGACCATCATGACGCCGGATTTGCGAAAGAAGATGGGCGATGCAGCCGTGCGATTGGCTCGGGCCGGCGGATATACCAACGCGGGCACAGTAGAATTTTTGGTCGATGCCAATCTTGATTTCTATTTTTTAGAAGTGAACACGCGCCTGCAGGTCGAGCATCCTGTTACCGAGCAGGTCACCGGGCTGGACCTGGTAAAACTACAAATCGCCATCGCCGCCGGCCATCGTTTGCCTTTCGCGTGGGAAACCATTACGCCGCGAGGGCACGCCATGGAGGTCCGACTTTACGCGGAAGATCCGGAAAATAATTTCTTCCCATCGCCGGGAAAAATTCTTTCTCGCCACGCTCCCAGTGGACCGGGGATTCGCCTGGATGAAGGCGTTTACGATGGCTGGACGGTCCCAAACGACTACGACCCGCTGTTGAGCAAACTTATCGCTTGGGGCAACAGTCGCGAGGAGACTATCGCGCGGCTTCGCCGCTCTCTCGAGGAGTACACGGTCACCGGTATCAAAACAAATTCCGCGCTGTTTCGTCGCATTTTGGCTGAACCGGATTTCATTCGCGGTGAGATTCATACCACCTGGCTGGATGAGCTGCTTCAACGCACTCCGCGTTCTGCCGCCGAACAGGGTAGCGCGGATGCTGCGGCTATCGGTGCAGCGGTCTGGCAAGCCATGCAGAACGCACCCACTGCATCTGGCGAACGCGGCGATGATGACGCTTCGCGCTGGAAACGCAGTGGCCGCGATCGTCAGTTGGACCGCACGCCATGAAATTCGAAGTGGTTCTGGTCTGCCCTTCCGGAAAAAGCACCCGCACGGTGGAACTAGAACGCGACGTCGATCGCTGGCGCATAAAGCTTGACGGTCAGTTCGTGGATGCCGACGTAGTCGAGATCGTCCCGAATACCCTCTCCGTTTTGCTTAGTGGAGAATCGCACGAAATCCGGATTGCCCGCTCTCCCAATGGAACGATGAACCTTCAGACCGGTCTCCGTGAATTCACTGCTGAGGTTGTCGATCCGCGCGCATGGCGGGGACGTCGGCCCGGGCACGTGGAAGTCGAAGGGCGTCAACAAATCGCGGCGCCAATGGCCGGTAAAGTCGTTCGATTGCTGGTGCAATCCGGTGACCAGGTGGAAGTCGGACAAGGACTGCTCGTGGTGGAAGCCATGAAAATGCAAAACGAAATACGTTCCACGAAATCAGGAACAGTGGAACGATTGCTGGCGGTTGAGGGCCAGCCCGTAAATGCTGGAGAAATTCTCGCCTGGATTAGTTAAGAGTTCAGCTTGAAAACCGGATGGGAA
The DNA here is from genome assembly GCA_964194235.1 of uncultured bacterium. Lineage (GTDB taxonomy): Bacteria > Acidobacteriota > Terriglobia > Acidiferrales > UBA7541 > Acidiferrum. Next base: position 3,167 of record CAXMLS010000527.1, read on the forward strand.
AACTGGCTAAGCACGAAGCAACGGCACCGCGGCTACTTTTAGTGGCCCGAACTCGAAGGCTTGAGGGGTGAATTCGCAGGTGCGCCAGCAGGAAGTTTGCCGGCCGTTTCGATAACTTGTTGAGCCAGATAATTTGTGGAACGCGCCTCGTCTCGCGCGATCGCGAGATAAGCCGCGCGCAACAATTGCTCTTTCCGATTCCGCAAGGTGTCGCGAATGGTTTGTTGCACCTGTGGTTCGGCTATGCCGCGAAGGCCCGGCGATTCGCGAGTAATGAGTTTCAGAATCCGGAAACCTTCTTTTAATTGAATGGGCTGGCTCACCTGCCCGGGCTTTAATCCCAACACAAGTTTTTTCAGCTGCGGGTCGGATTGATTCAGGGCCGATTCCGGGACGTAGCCCAAATCTCCACCGGTGGCGGCCGAATTGAGGTCTTCGGAATAATCCATGGCCAGCTGCGCAAAATCGGCGCCGCTGTTCAATCGGTCCATAAGCATTTTTATCTTGCGCTGGGCTTCCGCTTCGTTGGTAGCATCGTCATTTTTGCGATTGCGGATTTGCGGTTCTTTTCGGGGGGTTACGACAATCTGGGCGATTCTATATTGCGGTTCGGCAACGTTAAATTGCGCTTTGTTGGCGTTGTAGAATTCCGCTACGTCCTGGTCCGTGATAGAAATTTTTGCCACCACTTCGCGGTTCAATAACTTCTGAATTGACAGCTGGCGCCTGAGGTCCCTCTTCAAATCGTCGACTGAAACTCCGCGCTCTTTTAACTGCCGCTGAAATTCGTCTTCGGTATAAGGACTTTTCAGTTCCGTGAACTTGTCTTCGACTTCGCCATCGCTGGCTTCCAGGTTCAGCTTCTTTGCGCGTTCGATCAGAATTTCGTTGTTGATTAGCTCGTCCAGCACGTTGAGCTTCAGCGAAAGTGCTTCCTCCTGCGAAGGCGCTTGCCCTTCGGGATTCACGCGGGTGCGATAGTACCTTTCGACTTCGTCCTTACTGATTTCTTTTCCGTTAACGACGCCCCAGACGTCTGACGAGTGCTGTTTCTGCCGGTTGCAGCCCCAGCCGCAGAAAACCGCCAATAACGCCAATGGCAATGCCGCCAGCTTTGCTGGTTTTGACACGCCTAGGTGCCAACGCGCGCGGACGAGGCCTTGGGCGAGCACCTGCTTATCAAAGTTCAAAGGAATGGATTCCAAGGGAAGGCTCAGGCCGCTTTCTTGACTTTGCCCGCGCGAATGCAAGCCGTGCACACACGCATTTGCTTCCGGTTGCCTGCCACCAGCGCGCGTACCCGCTTTAAATTGGGATTCCACCGGCGCCTCCGCGTGTTGTTCGCGTGGCTAATTACGTTGCCGAAATGCGGCCCTTTGCCGCACAGTTCACACTTCATTGCCATGGTTGTTCCTGTTTCTTCGGAGTATCCCGAACAGATAGCTAATCATTCTAGCAGACCCTTCCCTCAGGACAAAGCGCTGGCCGAAACCGCTTAGTATGGTGGAGTCTAAGCGCTCGTACACGATTTCATGGATAGCGCCGAAGTTATCCAGGTCGGAATATCGCCCGCGTTGCCGCCGACAGCGAGGACAACTGGACCTATCAGTTTTGCTACACGAATTTATAAACGGCATTAGGTACTCCGCTGGATGGTTGAGTCCAGGTCCCGGCTTTAGTTTGAATCCGCTGGTTAATTCAGGAGGAACATCATGAAACACGAAGCTCTTAAAGAACTATATGTCGACGAACTTAAAGATATTTACAACGCGGAAAATCAATTGGTAAAAGCGCTGCCGAAAATGGCCAAGGCCGCCAGTTCGAACGAACTGCGTACTGGCTTTGAAAAACATCTTGAGCAGACGCGCGGGCACGTGCAGAGGCTCGAGCAGATCTTCAAAGCTCTCGGTGGAAAGCCGTCCGGCAAAAAGTGCAAGGGCATGGAAGGACTTGTCGCCGAAGGCCAGGAAATGATGGAAGAGGATTTCGAAGAAGACTTGATGGATGCAGCCCTGATTTCGGCAGCTCAGCGCGTGGAACATTACGAGATCGCGGCTTATGGCACAGTTCGCACCTATGCTGAATTGCTTGGCGAAGACGAAGCTGTTCAACTCCTCGAGCAGACGCTTGAAGAAGAAAAGGAAACCGACCAGAAGCTTTCCGACTTGGCCAGCGATATTAACGTGAAAGCCATGGGCGAAGGCTCCGAAGAAGATGAGGATATGTCAGCGGCCAACCGCAAAAAGTCACGCGCGGCGAAGGCATAAGGTGCGGCATGGCTTCGCACGGTTCATCACCAAAGCTGGAATCGCCAGATAGTCGGGATCAGAGCGAAACTCGCCGGTTGGCGGAAGCTGATGTCGACCCAATCGGGGAGCTAACCCCGAATCCCAAGCGCGGCGAAACCAGAGATACCGACGTAGTGCGAAGCAGCAACCAACCAGCCGAGAGTCGCGAGACTCCTGTGCGCGGTGAAAAGCCGGGCTCGTCACACGAGAGAGTGAAACCGCCACCAATTCGGGGGAACAAGAATAACAACAAGGACAACGGTAACAGAGGGTCGGGCTCGCTCAAGATTCCTAGCGAGCCCGATTTTCATTCTCCTCTTGGTGTAGAGTTCATAAAATGGCCCTCAGCGAATATCGCAAAAAACGGCATTTTGATATTTCTCCCGAGCCTTCGGGCAAAGAGGGCCGGAAGTCCGTGGAGAAAGCTCCAAAATCCTCTTTAATTTATGTAATCCAGAAACACCGTGCGAGTCAGCTACATTACGATTTTCGCCTGGAGTTTCGAGGGACTCTGCTCTCGTGGGCAGTCCCGAAAGGACCTTCGCTTGATCCTTCGGTGAGACGTCTTGCCATGCAGGTAGAAGATCATCCGGTCGAATATGCCAGTTTCGAAGGTGTCATCCCGGAGGGCGAATACGGCGGCGGCACCGTGATGATGTGGGATACCGGCACGTGGTCACCGGAAAGTCCCGACGTGGCTGCGGCTCTGGAAAGAGGCGATCTAAAATTCACACTGCACGGCAAAAGATTGAAAGGCTCATGGGTGTTGGTGCGGACGCGTGGTTATGGCAGCAGCTCCAAAACTTCCTGGCTACTCATTAAACATCGCGATGAATTTGCGTCTGATGAAGACATTGCACAGAAGCTGTCTCTTATACACATCT
>CAXMLS010000528.1:0-1964 GCA_964194235.1 uncultured bacterium
CCTTTTCTCTTATCGAGGGGTACCCTCCGCGATTTTGTGGTTGTGCGGGGGACGATGCACTTTGCAAAGCCCGACGCACGCGTTGCGGATTTTGGAAACCCCTAAGACCCACCCTTGAAATCCAAGGGTGGGGCACCATCTGGACTGTCCACGACGGCTTGATTGTGGGGAGTAGTGTCGGCAGGCGGTATTTGGGGGTGGGAAGAAACGCTCCATCTGGAGGGCTGGGTCGCATATAATTATGAGTTTGCCGGGGAAGTGCGAAAGCTGCAGGAGTGCGCGTATTCGGCGCGAACGGGGGTGCAGGTGATACTGGACACGACGGAAATTCAAAAAATCTTGCCGCATCGCTATCCCTTTTTGATGGTGGACGCCATTGAAGAGATGGAGCCGGTGAAGCGCATTGTGGGCATTAAAAACGTCACGATCAATGAATCGCACTTTCAAGGACATTTTCCGGGGAAACCGATTATGCCGGGAGTGCTGATTATCGAAGCCATGGCGCAGACCGGCGGCTTGCTGCTGCTGATGGAAATTCCCGAGCGTGACAATAAATTGCTGTACTTCGTGGCCATCGACGGGGCGCGCTTCCGCCGACCGGTGGTGCCCGGCGAGCAATTGAAGCTGGAAGTGAAAGTGATTTCGTGGCGGGGAGATTTCTGCAAACTGGACGGTAAAGCCACGGTGAACGGGGAACTGGCCGCGGAAGCGACATTGATGTGCAAGATGGTCGATCGCGAAGCGGTGGGCAAGCCGCAAACTTCCGCGAAATGAGCACACACGAAATTCATCCGCAGGCTGTGGTGGCGTCCAGCGCGAAGCTTGGACCGCGTGTGAAGATTGGCGCTTACGCCATCGTGGGCGAGCATGTGGAGCTGGGCGAAGGATGCCTGCTGGACTCACACGCGGTGGTGCAAGGCCCGGCAACGATCGGGCGACACAATATATTTCATCCGTTCTGTTCGATCGGGGGAGATCCGCAGGATCTGAAATTCCACGGCGAGCACACGGAATTGCTTATCGGAGAGGGAAATACTTTCCGCGAGTATGTGACGGTGAGCCGCGGAACGGCAGGCGGCGGGGCGAAGACAACGATCGGGAACGGCAGCCTGTTTATGGCGTACGCGCACGTGGCGCACGATTGCCATGTAGGCAACGAAACGATTTTTGCGAATGGGGCGACACTGGCGGGACACGTGACGGTGGAAGATTTCGCCACGATCGGTGCGTTTTCTCCGGTACACCAATTTTGCCGCATTGGGCGATACGCGTACGTGGGCGCATCGACGGTGATCACGCAGGATGTGCCGCCGTTTTCACGGGTGGTCACGGAACGAAGCACCAAGAGTTATGGATTGAACTCCATCGGATTGGAACGCAAGGGATTTTCCAAAGAGCGGCTGGAGTCGTTGCAGCGCGCGTACCGGTTGTTACTGCAATCGAAAATGAATACATCGCAGGCGTTGGCCGAGATGCGCAACAGACTTGGCGCATCCGAAGACGTGCAGGAACTCATTCGCTTCATCGAAGCGGCTGAGCGGGGCATCGTAAAGTAAAGACATTCTCTTTGACCGCCGAAATAAAACCGGAATTGCAAGCAGCGACGCCGCGATGGGGACTGATCGCGGGGAACGGGCGCTTTCCGTTTCTGGTATTGGAAGGCGCGCGCAGCCAGGGCATGGAGATGGCGGTTATCGCGCTGAAGGAAGAAGCTTCACCGGAATTGCAAAAATTTGCGTCCCGCATTCATTGGGTGAGTCTGGGAGAACTGAGCAAAGCCATCGACTTGATGCATCAGGAAGGCGTTACGCACGCGGTGATGGCCGGGCAGGTGAAGCACAGCAAGATTTTCAGTTCCATACGTCCGGACTGGAAGCTGGCGAAACTTTTATTTGCGCTGCCAAGAAAAAATACGGATGCATTGATTGGCGCAGTGGCGCGGGTGTTAGAGGATGAAGGAATAC
>CAXMLS010000529.1:0-4771 GCA_964194235.1 uncultured bacterium
AGATGTGTATAAGAGACAGGCACACATGTGTGCAAAACTTAACCTTAGCGAAATATTTTTCGTGATTTTCGGAATCTCTCGTGCAATAACTACGCCCGCTCTTTTTTGGCGCGCGTGAAATGCCGGTGATACAGTTTCACTGCGGACTGAAAACATGAACGACACCTTCTCCGGACGTTTCTCATTAGTGCAGATGTTTTGGGGCAGTATCTCCGCCCGTCCGCTGCGAAGTTCCCTCAGCGTCATCGCAATCGGCATTCAGGTTATTTTGGTGCTGATGATCGCCGGTCTAACTTCGGGCGTGGTTTCAGAATGGGGCAAGCGCGTCGAAGGAGTTGGCGCCGATATTATCGTGCAGCCGCCGAATTCTTCCATCTTTTTCGCGTTTTCCAGCGCCGTCATGCAGGAATCTCTCGGCGCCCGCATCGCCGCGCTCCCCGGCGTAGACGAGGTCGCTCCCACCGTCATTCTCACCGAGCCAAAAAACCTCGTCATGGTCTACGGCATCGACTTCAAGCGTTTCAACGCGCTAAGCCGCGGCTTTTTGTTCCGCGCTGGCCAGCCGTTCCAGGGTCCTGACGAAGTCATCGCCGACGACATCATCACCCAGACCCGCAATCTCAAGGTTGGCAGCCAGATCACCTTGCTCAATCATCTCTTTACCGTCAGCGGAATTGTTGGCCACGGAAAGGGCGCGCGTTTTTTTATCCCCATCCAGACCGCTCAGGACATTGCAGGGGCCGAAAAGCGCGTTTCCATGTTTTACGTTCGCAGCAAAGGAGATACCGAAGCGACCCGCGCCGCCATTCTGGAATTGGGTCCCCAGAACAGTGTCCGCTCGTTGTCTGAGTACGTCACCCTGATGACCTCTTCCAACCTTCCACAGTTGCGACCCTTCACCAGAACCATGGTCGCGCTCGGCATCGTCATCAGTTTTCTGGTCGTGCTCCTCAACATGCACACACTGGTCATGGAGCGCACGCGCGAGATCGGCATTCTAAAGGCCTTAGGTTTCTCCCGCTTCGACGTTGTCCGCATGCTTCTCGGTGAAACTTTAATCCTCACAATAATGGGAACCGGCCTGGGAATCGCCACGACGTTCCTGATTCAGGTCATTTTGAAGCAGACGAGTCCGGGCCTCACGATTCTCATTACCCCGTCCTGGATTTTTTCCGCGGTAGTACTAGCCATCGTGGGCGCCGCCACTGGCGCCGTGTATCCCGCGCTCCGCGCCGCCAGTTACGATCCCGTCGTCGCTCTCGCCTACGAGTGACCACGTCATCCCAACAGAAACTCCGTACGCTATAAATCCTGCACGAGTTGCAGCAACCGCGACCAGAGATTGGGGACGACCTGAGAGGGAAATAGGTGCAGCGTGGGGCAGGTGAGATGATTCGTTTCGTCGGTCGTGCGCTGATCAATAGTTAAGCGCGAACGGAAAATAGATATCTGCTCGCGATGCTGGAGTTAGCCGAAAAAATCCATCTTTTGACGATCGAGCGTATCCGCAGCTTCACGTCGCGCCACGTTGTTTTCCTGACGGGGACTTCTCCTTCAATCACCGTAAGGTGCGCCTGCAAATAATCCGCTTCCGTACATATCGTTAGTTGCGTTCTCATTGGTTATTCCTGCAAGCCTGAGAATTTACCTGCGACAAAATTCCATTCCACGAGCAAAATCCCCTCGCTGAGCCGTAAAATCGCAAAAACGCGGGCCTTAGTTCTGTTGCCCCGCGACCGGCTGCGTAGCCACCACCGGTGCCGCCGAGTGTAGCCCCGATCCAAATCCCTGCCGGAGCAGTTTGAAAATAGTGCGTCGATTTTCCACAATCGATTTCACCCACGCGAATCGGCCCATCTGCGGAAAATAAATTCCCCGGAAACAGAGCCGCGCAATCAGGATGTTGATGCGGTAACCCAGCGGCTTATGATTTATCGCTTCCACCGCTTTTTCAATGGCCTCCGGACTGTACGAGGCCGCCCAACCCTTGCGTACTTCGTCATGCGCCTCGTCGATGGTCATCTTCAAAGGTGTATGCGCCATCGCAAACGGTATGAACTCTTGCCAATGCTTCGGTCGCGTCAGTCGACCCGCTGCTTCTAATCTTTTGTACAGCGGCGTAGCAGGCAGCGGCGTCATCAAGCCAAAAATCGGCAATCCCGGCGGCCAGCTGCGTATCTCTTTCAAGGTTCGCTCCGCCACCCCGGTTGTGTCGTTGTCCATCCCGAAAATAAATGACGTGATGGCATACACGTTCCGTCGCGCCAGCCGGTCCAGCACCACGCCATATTCGCCTGGCTTGTTAAAGCCTTTTTTGACGTCGGCAAGATTGGCGGGATCGATGGATTCCATTCCAATGAAAATCCACTTGCCCCCTGCCGCCGCAATCAGATCCACCAGCTCTTCATCGCGCAGCAAGTTGGCGCTGATCTGCGCCACCCAATGTACTTGCGCATTCGCCGCAATAATATCGCGCAGCAGTGACTTCGTGCGCTTCACATTAATGGCAAAATTATCGTCGATGAAAAATACCGCGATCTGCCCGCCCTCTTCGCGAGCCCGCGCTTTCAGCAGTAATAATTCGTTCACCACACTTTTATTGCTGCGAAAGCGTATTGAGTCGCCAAAAAATCCCGTAACCGTGCAGAATTCGCACCCATAAGGACAACCGCGCCCGGACTCCACCGGAATAATCCGGAACGTTCCCCAGCCCGCGCCGACTCGCTTCAACAGCGGCTGCAGCATGCGTGGGAGAACATTGAATTGGTCCAGTTTGATTTTGTCCCAGGGAATTACTGGATACGGTTGCAGCGACGGTTTGCGCTCCTGCCCAAATTCATCCACCGGAGCGTATACATCCTTCAGCGTACCGCGCGCCGCGTCTTCCACAATTTTCGGCCACGTTTGATCCGCTTCGCCCAGCGCCACCGCGTCCGCATGTCGCGCGCCGCCGTCCCGACCAAGCGCTTCGTCGGCCATTTCGGTAACGTGCGGCCCGCCCATCACTACCTTCACTCCCGTGGCGCGTACTGCATCCGCCATGCGATAAGCCTTGGCCACCATTCGGGTCATCGCGCCGATGCCCACCAGTCCGATATTCTCTTCCCGCACGTAGCGCGCGATCGCTTCTTCATCCATTGGTTGCGCGTTGCCGTCGATCAGCACCACTTCGTGCCCTGGCGGAGTCAACGCTTGCAGCAAAAACATCCATAAGTGCGGCATGAAGTTGCGTGTGACGCCGTTGTCGGGGTTGTACAGTAGGATTTTCATTAATCCTTTGCAGGTGCCATTTCCCAAGCTTAACTTGCGAAGCGAGAGGGCCTTATCCGCGTGAGTGCGGAATAGGTTGGTGCAATTACTTTTTACTTGGCTTGACGGGACTTACGCAGCGTATTAGGGCGATATGGGATAGTTCGCGCTGTGGTCAGCTTCCCCACTCCGCAGCTAACCATAGGTCATGGTTGATGACAAGATAAAAAATCTAGCCAAAAGGAGTATACCCGCTTCCGCCTCCGTTAACTCACAACTTTCCTGAATTTATCGAGCCTGGGTAGTTGAACCTTGAACCGTCTTCCAGAGACGGCTCACTCGCGCCCCGCCAAATACGTTCCCGTCACATACCCTAAAGTCGCCCCGATCAATATGTCCGAAGGGAAATGCTTCTTCGCCGGATACCGGGACAAACTCACTCCCGTGGCCAGCGCGTATGCGCCCCACTTGATCCACGGATTTTTCGGATACCGGTGCGCCACCACCGCCGCAAACGCGAAGCTTGTAGCGGAGTGCCCCGAAGGAAAAGACCTGCCGCCGCCCCAGAACTTGCCCCCACCCGCTGGCGAAGGGAATTGACGATCGAAAGCCAGTTTCAATGCCAGATCGACGCTACCCGCTGCTCCCATGGCCGCGAGCGCTTTAAATCCCGTGTCCCGTAAATAAGAACTGTGTTTGCCGCAGCCGATCCCATACGCGAGAACACCTGCGCCAAGCTCCATGCCTAACCCGGCATTCGACCAGCGGCCTGCGTTTTGCTGGAACGGCAGCGATTGAATGCGATTGTCAGCGGGTTTGTCGACCTTCGCGATCAACACGCCGGTCACCACCGCAATCGGCAGTTCCCACTTCAAGTTGCTTGGACGAACAATTCCTCGTGGAACGGCTTTCAGTCCCTGCCCAAAGTGAGTGACTTCCGTCCACGTGTCCTGAGAAAATTCATGCACACCACACGCGGTATCTCTGGCTGTTTCTGCTTTACTCGCCTGCTCGCGATCTTCACGGCCCTGCTCGTCACGAGTTGGCTGAGAAGACCGACCCCACTCCGTGTCTGGCCGCCCGTATTTGGCCAGCCAATCGTAGGATTGGGTCCCTTGAGCGAATGCCGGTTTTGACCCATAAACTGCCGTCCCACAGAAAAACAAACAAAAGCAAACAAACCGCCAAGCCACTTCCCATCGGCGAATCGCCATTCTCTATAAGCACCTCATGAACTCAGATGCACCTTTGCTCTCGAACGTGTATCGCGATGTTCTTCGAATGCAAGAAAAAAAACTCTGAGCGCCAGATACAATCCGCAATTCTGGCTCGACACCAAAGGTTCAGGTGCGGAACTGAGTTACTGCCGCTAGTCGTACCGCCGCTCCTTAACAGGCGTTTTGTCTAGAAACTCGAACTGCGCCCTGTGTTGATCACTCGTCGCCTGCGGATTCGCCGACAGATGCATCACCGTGTATCCAGTTTTTTCTTCATAGCGCGGCCAATCCGCCGCTCCCACACC
>CAXMLS010000530.1:0-1546 GCA_964194235.1 uncultured bacterium
GTGGGCGGTGAAGAACCGGCTGCGTATGGTCCGAGCATGCGCCAGATGGTGCGGTACATGAAGCAATATCCTTTGCGGGAATTTGTTACGCATCGTTTTGGATTGAAAGATGTTGAAGCCGCCATGCAAAAATCAATGGAGGCAGAATCAATGAAAGTGGTGCTGGAACCCTGGAGCTGAGGCAACAAAGGTTTGGTAGCAATTCATTGGATGGACAAAGGGAGAATATGAGCGGAATGGATGAGCGGTTCCTATTTGCATCTGCGCCAGACAGTTGGGGAGTGCTCGATTATCCGGGGCCTTCCTGGGAGCAATCTTATGAAAAGATGCTGGATGAAATGGTAGCAGCGGGATACACCGGTACTGAACTGGGACCGTACGGTTTTTTCCCTCCGGATCCAAACATTCTTCGGCCGCAGCTCGAAAAGCGGAAATTGAAGTTGCTAGCTTCGTTCGTACCAGTGAAGATGACGGATCCCGCCGCCGGGAAGGCGGTTATCGAAAGAATCCGCAAAGTCGGTACCTTGCTGGCGGCGTTGAAAGCGCCCTTTCTGGTTATGGCCGACGATCAATCCGTTGAGCGCAACGCGTTTGCTGGGCGGGTGTACGACAAAGACTGCCCCACGTTGAACGCAGATCAATGGAAGCATATCGGCAAAATTGTAGCCGACGCGGAAAAGGTGGCGAATGAGTTCGGACTGGACCTGGTTTTTCATCCGCACGTGGCTACCTACGTAGAGACACCCGAAGAGTGCGAGCGCTTTTTTAACGCAACTTCGCATACCAATGTTGGCTTGTGTCTCGACACCGGCCACTGCGTTTATGGCCACGGTGACTCCGTGACGGAAGCGAAGAAATATAAGGGCAAACTCCGTTTTGTTCATATTAAGGATTGCAATGTAAAGGTGTTGGAAGACGCGCGGCGGAATGAGTGGACTTTTGAGGAAGCCATCGAGCACAAGGTGTTCACGGTGATCGGGCAGGGCAACATCGATTTCCCGGCTTTTTTTCGTACACTCGTTGCGGATGGGTATTCCGGCTGGTCGGTTGTGGAGCAAGACGTAAAGTTTGGTGCTACTCCGATTCCGCCGGCGGAAAGTATTGCGGGTAGCTTGAAATATTTGCGCGGAGTTGTGCGGAATCTCGGCGCGGGGGCTGCAGCGAGCTAGCCGCTGTCGGCATACCAATTCGATTTAGTTGCGTTTTCGCCACGTTAAAATACTCATTAGATTTATCGGAGAAGCAAGCATGCGCAAGTTGGGAATCGGAGTGCTCGGGGTTGGGGAAATGGGTAAGCGCCACGCGGAGAACCTTCGGCGGCTTGTGCCGGAAGCGCGTCTGGTGGCGGTGGCCGATGCTGCAGCCGACCGTGCGCGTCAGGTCGCGTCGGAACTGGAAATTGAGAACTCGTACACCAGTTTGGAAGCCATGCTGGAGCACAAGGAGCTGGATGCGGTTCTGATCGCGGCTCCAGACAAATTCCACGCGCAGGCCATCGAAGTAGCCGCTCGTGCGGGCAAAGATATACCTGTCTCTTATACACATC
>CAXMLS010000531.1:0-4582 GCA_964194235.1 uncultured bacterium
GTGTACGAATTCGCCGGGATGCTGATTGTTCACCAGCACGATGGGAACACGCATCTCCGACAGCAACGGAATATATAGCGCGCCGACGCGCGACGAGGTCACCACGATGCCGTCCACGCGTCTTTCGGAAAACGACTGCACAACTTTACGTTCGCGATCCGGGTCGGCGTTGGAGTTGGCCAGAAACACCGAATATCCGTGCTGGTTGCAGCACTCTTCGATCCCGTCCACTACTTCACTTACAAAGGGGTCGGCAATGGAGGTCACTACCACGCCGATGGTTTTAGTTCTCTGCGTTACCAGGCCGCGCGCTACGGCGCTGGCTCGATAACCCGATTCACGCGCAATGCGCTGAATCTTTTCCGCGGTACGACGGCTGATCAGTGGGCTATTTTGCAACGCTCGGGAGACAGTGGAAAAGGAAACGTTAGCCTTTCGGGCGATATCCTTGATCGAGGTAGGGCGATGTACGGGATTTGAAGCCATTGCTTGCACACGTTTGCAGAAAGGAAATCATACTGTAATTCCCGTCGTGCCGCCTGTCAATGGTGAGGACCTCTGCTAACCCGGCTCCAGATAACCGAGAAATTCCGGGTCACTACTCGTAAACTTTTGCCTTAGATCAGCGGCAATTTCCCATTGTCCGATGATCGGATACTCGAGCATGGCCAGTTGCGCGAGCGGCCACGATTTCTCAACCGCGGCGCGGATCGCCGTACGTTCGTAAGCCTTTACCGCCAGCACCAGCCCGCGCACCGATTCCGGCAACCACCCGGTTGGCAACGGTGTGACTCCCGTCCGGCTGATTTCGCAGGGTACTTCCACTACATCGTCAGGGTCTAGGTCTTCAATGCTCCCGCGATTGCAGACGTTTACGACCACTCGCCTGGGCTTTTCAGACAGCAGCCCGGTCATCACCTCGATGGCAATCCGGTGGTAGCCTGTCGCAATTTCGAATGGGTCGATTTCCTCCCGATCTTCGCCGAACGCCGAACCTGCTTCCCCCTCCAGCCGCATGTAAGAAGAGTTGCGCTGCATCAAATAATTCCGGTAGGTATTCAGCCCCTCGCGCGGTGTTTCCGATTGCAGTTGGGTAAACAGCTCGCCGTTCAGGCGCAGCAATTCTTCCCCGCGACTCGCGCCGGCGCGCAGCTGGTTGCGATACGCCTTTCGCTGGCTGTAATAGAAAAATAAATATTCGGAAGGAATCAACTGCAAGGTTTGGATCAGCAGCGGATCAAACAAATTGGCGTGATACAACTGCCGCAACGATTCCGGATTTGCCAGCAGTTGGCCGGTCACATCTTTGCCGCCGACGCTAACGCGCCGCACCCAACCCAGGTGATTTAATCCCGCGTATTCGCATCGCGTCTCTGCAGGCGCCACACCCAGTACCTGCGCGATGTGATGAAACAACTCCGCCGGGGTATCGCAAATGCCCACCACGCGCAAATTAGTGTGCTGATTCAGCGCCTGGGTGATCAGCCCCGCGGGATTTGTAAAATTGATGAACCACGCTTTGGGAGCCAGCCGCTCGACGACCCGCGCATGGGCAAGCGCAATAGGCACAGTGCGAAGCGCCATGGCTACTCCGCCAGGGCCGGTGGTCTCCTGGCCCGCCAGTCCATTTTCGATTGCCGTGCGTTCGTCCCGCGCGCGGGCGGCCATGCCGCCGATGCGCACGCTGCTTAAGACAAATGAACTGCCCTCCACCGCCGATTCCAGCGAAGTTGTAGTACTCAATCGAATTTCTATACCGCACTTGTCGGCGATTTCCCGGCCCAGAGCCGCCATGATCTCCACGCGCTCATCGCTCACGTCAAAGAGCGTGATCTCGCTGCTCCTTAAAACCTGTTGCGATTGCAACAGTCCGTGAATCAACAAAGGAGTTCGCACTCCGCCTCCGCCGATAATGCATACCTTGCTGTTCATCTTTGCGCGGCCAGTTCGTCGATGGTTGGGAACCCGGCGATTCCGCCCAGGCTCCTGGTGGAAAGCGCTCCGCAAACCGTTCCAGTTTTGAGGCAAATTTGTGGATCATCTTCGCGTAGCCACGCGAACAAAAATCCCGCATCAAAACAGTCTCCCGCCCCGGTAGTATCGACCGCTTGCACTGGGATGGAAGCGCAAAACATGATTTCTTCGTCGTACAGCAACGCGCTTCCCAGCGGACCTAATTTCAAAGCCACGCGCTTCATCCCCATTTTACGAAAAGTTTCAAGAATTCGCCGCGGCTCGTTTTCACCGGTCATCAGCGCCGCTTCCCGCTCGTTCGGCAGGAAAATATCCACGCTGCGAAGCGCTTTTTTGGATCGCATATCCGAAAGCCATTCAGGATGCCAGCCTACATCCACCGAAAGACTGGAGCCCTGCTCGACGATGGCTCGAAACAGGTTCTCCGCTTCGGGCGGTTCTGGGGCGCTGGCCAAGTGAACGTGCCGCGCTTTCGCGAACTCGCTTCGCGACGCACAGCTCACGGTTTGCTCCCATGTAGGTCACAAAGCGCGCAAGAGCCCACAGCGGTCACAGTCAGCGTCTCCAGCGCGAACGAACGGACATTGTTTGTTCGATCAATGAGGTGTCTACGTGATTCGATCGCAACCTGTCCAGCACCCATTGCCCATCGACTTCGCCAACCACGCCCAGCACGCCCGTCCTAACGCCCAATTTCGTCAGGCCGCAAGCGGTGATGGATGCGCCGCCGCCCGCTTCCTTATAAAACCGCTCGGCAAACACCTCTTGCCCGGGACTTGGCGGCCACGCAGCGAGCCCACTCATCACCAGGTCCACGAATAAATCTCCGACCACCAGCACGTCCATACGTTCGGCGCTCATACGGCCGCCTTAACTTCTAGAGGCGCAAATGGCCATTCGGCTTGCACGCGCGCTCTCCACAGGTACGCGACAACGCCGACTCCAATCAAAGCAATGCCCCAGAGAATAAATTTCAGTCCGCTGGCCGCGAGTATGAACGCCCATCCTGCAAAAGCGATGATGCTGGTCACAGGGTAAAACCACATCTGGAACGGCCGCTGAATATCCGGACGATATCGCCGGATCATGGTCACCGCCACCACCTGGGCCATGAACTGCACCAGTACCTGGATCACTACCAGCGCGGTGATCAGGTCCGACAAGTTCAGCAGGCTGGCGATACCGGAAGTAATCCCGATAAACACCAGCGAAAACCACGGAAAATTCCGGGTGGGATGCAGCCGCCCGAACATGGAGAAGAAACGTCCATCCACCGCGGCTGCGTAAGGCACGCGCGAGTAACCCAGCAACACCGCGAATAGCGACGCGAACGTGGTGAACAGCACAAACCCGGTCATGATTTTCGCGAGAGCCGATCCATAGATGCGCTGTATCAGGTCCGACACGATAAAATTCGAATGCATGGCTTCGCGCCAGGGGATGACGCCGATGATTGACACATTCATGGTCAGATACAAAATTCCCACCACTAGAATGGAGATCAGAATCGAGCGTGGGATGACGTATTCGGGCCGCTTGATTTCTCCGGCAAAAAAACAGGCGTTGTTGTAGCCCCCGTAGTCATACATGGCCAGCAGCGTGGCACCGCCCAACCCCACAAAAAATTGTCGCGACAACGTAAACGCGTGCGGAGGAAAATCGAGCACGCGGCTCAACTGAAAATGCGAGATGCCCGCGGCGGTAACCGCCAGAGCTGTGAAGATCACCACAATCCACAACACAATCGACAGCCGCCCCACCGATTTAATGTCTCGATAGAGCAGGATGGTGATCAGCGCGCAAACACCTACCGCAACCACCTTGCCCCCCCACCAATTCATGTTCGGCCATAGAAATTTCGCGTATTGCGCGAAGCCCACCGCCCCCGCTCCGATCGATAGCGGCGCAAGGCACACCGTCTCCCAGATAAACAGAAAACTCATCAATCTACCCAAGCGTTTGGGGCCAAAGGCCTCGGAGAGATAGCGATAAGGCCCACCGGTTCCGGGCATGGCTGCGCCCAACTCGGCCCACACTAACCCGTCGCAGACCGCCACAAGCGCTCCCAGCAACCACCCGAGCATGGCTTGGGGCCCATTCATAGTGGTCAAAATAAGAGGGATGGTGATGAACGGCCCGACACCGATCATCTCCAGCATGTTCGCGGAGGTTGCTTCCAGAAGTCCAAGCCGGCGTTGCAGATGAGGAGAATTCGGGCCAAGCACGGCGGGATTTTCTCACACGTTTGCATAACGTCGCAAGGTAATCGCAGGTTAAGATGAGTCTGTCATGCTCTTGCTGCGGGTGGTTTTATTCACCATTAAAGCAAGCCCTTCAGTTGGCTCGAGAACACCGTTACGCGGAGGCCGAGGCCGCGTTGAAAGGCGTCCCCGCGCCGTCAAATCCCGCTCAAAAAATTGCCTTCTACCGCCTGAAAGCGGCCATCGCTTCCGGCCTTGGCCATTTCTCCTCCGCTGCCGAGGATATGGACAGGACTGCTGCTCTGGCACCCGGAAATCAAGACTTGCGCGTCGCCGCAGGTATCGCGCGACTGGAGGAGCAGGTCGAAAATCACACAAATCCGGCGCAGACTCTGAAACGCTTACGC
>CAXMLS010000532.1:0-12924 GCA_964194235.1 uncultured bacterium
GAGATGTGTATAAGAGACAGTATATAAGCTGCCCCACCAGTCCCGCGCTTTCGCCAAGGTGAAATCCGGAAACACACTTTCGCCGGGCCACACCTCGCCGACATATAGACTGCCGTCAGGCTTTTTGACGAACACATCGTTCTTCACGCCGGAGTCATACGGCGCGTAACCGTGATTCGGATCGCTTTTGATGTGGAGATCGGTGATGAGGATGCTATGCATTCCCTGCGCGCGAAAATCTGAAATCATTTGCTCGAAGTGCGGGAAATACTGGCGATTGATGGTGAACGGCGCATTGCCCTGCTGATAGTCAATGTCGAAATAAATGGCGTCCGCGGGAATTTTCTTTTGCCGCAAGGTCTGCACAATCTCGCGGGCGCGCGCTTCAGGATAGTAGCTGTAGCGGCTCTGCTGGAAGCCTAATGTCCAAAGCGGAGGCAGCGGCGAGCGGCCAACCAGGGCGGTATATTTTTCGATGACGGTTTTCGGATCGGGCCCGGAAAAATAATAATAATTCAGCTCGCCGCCAACGGCGCCGAAAGAAAAGTACTCCAGCGCTTCCTTTCCAAAATCAAAACTGCTGCGATAAGCGTTATCGAAAAATAATCCGTAAGCAGTGCCATTTCGCAGACCGATAAAAAATGGAATGGTCTTGTACAACGGGTCGGTGGATTCTTGCCAGCCAAACTCGTCGGTATTCCACATGGTGAAGGAACGATTGCGCCGGTTCATGCGGCCGGCCTTGTCACCGAGTCCGTAATAATTTTCATCCAGCGGCATGCGCTTCCAGACATGAACGGCGTCACCGTTCCAGGCCATCGGCAATGTGGGTTCATCGGCTAGGACTGCTGCGCCGCCGGCGTTCGCGAAATTGATCAGCAACGGAGATTTATTAATGATGACGCTGACATCACCCGCGGACATACGCAGTTCACTCGCGCCGTCCTGAATTTTCATTACCGGCGGTTCGGCGGCTTGGATGACCGCCCAGGAAGAATCCGCTGGGAAATTGCCGGTGGGAGATACGCGCACACGGACTACGCCCTCTCGAAAAGCGGTAATGCGGACTTTCGCGGATCCGGCGGTAAGCTCAACGCCATCCCTCAATTTTTCGACGCGTTGCACGTTGCCGAGATGATGCCACCCCTGTGCGGCATTCGCTCCGCAGACCAGCGCGGAAAGCAGCACTCCTGTTGCGGCACGATGCGCGAGAGCGAACATGAAATTCCTCCGAGTTGCACAAAACTATAAATGTCGCTGAGAGAGATGTGAAAAAAACACATGCCGGCGATTACGCAGCGAGCCACTCTTCGAAAAATGCCGAGGCCTTGGCGCCTTCCATGCGCCGGCGCACTGCGTCCATCACGCGGCAGCGCACGATCTCGCCGGTAGCGTAAAAGCCCAGCCAGTAAGGGAGATAAATTCTCGCCGACTGGCGAGAAAACTTCAGGGACGATTCGCGCACTTTAAAAAATCCCTGCTGAAAAATCGCGCGGAGCGCTTTCTCCCGGAGCAGTTCATCGGCGCTGGCATCGGCAAGCCCGGGCTCCAGGCAGTTGCGGGTTCTCTGCATAAGTACGTGGGGTTCCTGCGGCAGTTGCGGAAATTCAAAAAGATCCAATGAACCGTCAACTGCATCCATGGCAAAAAGGCGTGTTTGTTGCGCGCGCGCCATCACGTAACTTACTTCGTAAAACTGGTAGGGAACGTAAGCATCGGCAATGCGCTGCAACGACCCGGCTTTCACTCGCCAATAGATGGAGGAAAGTCCCGGTTTGGAAAATGCCCGAATGGCATCCACCTGGGTGACGTTCGGCCGCAACGCGAGAATGGACGACGGGTTCAAATTTATTCACAAATCGGTTTAACGGAAATAAATCCAAAGTCCGAACACCGTGGCGATCAGCAAAGCCGTGAACGCCAGATTCATACGGTGTTCCGATTGCGTCTCACGCTTCAGGTGCGGAGTGGAAACGTTGATGCTTTCCAATTTGTCGCCGACTGTGGCAAAGGTTAAGCCGGCGATTTTCTTTCGCGCCGGCGCGGGATACATCATGCTGACGCCGATCAGCACCAAAGAGCACACCACGAACATCAGCACGGCGTAATGCAGAAAATTCATGTCCACCAGCCAGCGCAGCGATGGCGCCGTGTAATGCCGAGTCTTGTCCAGCACTTCGAAAATAAAACGCACCGCGCCAAGCACGAAGCCCACAAGCAACGAACTAATGGCGCCTTCGCCATTCAGACGCGGCCACAAAATCCCAAAAACAAAACACACGGCGATCGGCGGGCTGATGTATGCCTGCACGCTTTGCAGATAAATGTAGAGTTGCGCGCTGAGCAGATGGATAAACGGCACCCACAGCAAGCCGAGCACCACCATGGCGCCGGTGGCGATACGTCCGAAATTCACCAGTTGCTTTTCGGTCGAGGCCGGGCGGAATTTTTTATAAAAATCGAGCGTCACCATGGTGGAAGCGGAATTGAAGACCGAACTCATCGCGCCCATCAGCGCGGCCAGCAGTGCGGCAATCATCAAGCCAACAAGCCCGGTGGGCAAAAGGTTGATCACGAGTGAAGGGAAAGCTATGTCGCCGTTGGTCACTTTTCCATCTACCACGGTGAACAATTGCGGATATAGCGCGTAGGCAATCAAGCCGGGCAACACCAGCAGGAAGACCGGCAAAACTTTCAGGAATCCCGCGAAAATGGTGCCCGCCTTGGCGTGGCCTTCGTCTTTGGCGGAAAGCACGCGCTGCACGATCACCTGGTCGGTGCACCAATACCAGATGCCGAGAATGGGCGCGCCAAACACGATGCCGGTCCAGGGAAATTCCGGGTCGGTGGCAGGCTTGATCATATGGAAAAAACTATCCGGTAAAGCCGCGCGCAGGCCGGCGAATCCGCCCACTTTATCCATTCCGATCAAGGTAAGCGCGACGGCGCCTGCCAGGAGAATCAGCGTCTGTACCAGGTCGGTGTAAATCACCGCCGCCAGTCCGCCGGCGATGGTGTACACGCCGGTGGCAATCACCAGAATAATTGCCGCGGTCCACTGATTCCAGCCTACGACTCGTTCAAGGACGATGCCTGCCGCGTAAAGATGCACGGAGATTTTTGTAAAGATATAAGCGATCACCGAAATAGTGGCGAGGTAATTCGCGCAGTTGCGATTGAAGCGGCGCTCCAGAAACTCCGGCATGGTGAACACGTTCGAACGCAAATAAAAAGGCACGAACACCCAGCCGAGCAGCAGCAGCATGAGGCAGGCAAGCCACTCAAAATCGCCGACAGCTAATCCCGAGGTAGCTCCCGAACCGGCGAGGCCGATAAAATGTTCCGTGGAAATATTCGAAACGAACAGCGACGCGCCGATCGCGAACCAGCCGATATTGCGCCCGGCCAGAAAATAATCTTCAGAGGTGCGGCCCTTCTTAGCAAAATAAAACCCGATGCCGAAAATTATGGCAAAGTAGATACCGATAATTGCTAGGTCCAGGGGAGCAAGGACGCGGTGGGTCACCGTGACAATTGCTGCGGGCAGCATCGCACCTCCTCTGAGGGCACGTATACGGTTTGAATGGCGAACGGTTGGGCTAGCCTGCGGAGTCTATAACAGGCCCAGCCAAGGCTCAATAACGATTGCTTGCCGCAGCGAATATAATTCGAGCCTTGCGAAGGTCTTGGCGGGCCGCCGGGGAGCAAGTTTTTCGACAAGTCCGACAATTGGGTAGAACGAACAAGGAGGAAATATGTTCAGGACACTGTGCGGAACGTTTTTGTCACTCGGCTTGTTACTGGCCGCAAGTTTGATGGCCGCCGATAAAACTGTGTATGACTTTACGCTGAACTCCATCGATGGCCAGCCGGCGCCGTTGGCCGCTTACAAAGGCAAAGTGGTGATGCTGGTAAATGTGGCCAGCCGTTGCGGATTCACCCCGCAATATTCCGCGCTCGAAACCGTTTACGAGAAATATAAGGACCGCGGTTTCGTGATCGTGGGCGTGCCAGCTAACAATTTCGGAGGGCAAGAGCCGGGATCGAATCAAGAAATCAAAACGTTCTGCAGCACCAAGTATCACGTGAGCTTCCCGTTGATGTCCAAGGTCAGCGTGAAGGGCGATGACAAAACTCCGCTATATCAATACCTGACGGACAAGTCCGTCAATCCGCAAACCGGCGGCGACATTCAATGGAATTTCACCAAGTTTTTGATCGGCCCGGATGGTCACGTCATTACGCGCTTTGAGCCGGATATTACGCCGGATGCTCCGCAAGTAACCGCGGCAATTGAAAAGGCTCTGGCGGCCACGGGCCGCTAATTCTGTTACCGAAGGAATAGCCTGGCCTAATGGCGCAGAAGAACGAAAATCGCGTCCGCCACCTTCCAAGTGGATGAACCGCATCCCCAGAATTGGCGTAAACATCGGCAAAACTGCGCTTGCCAGCGCACCGGGAGAATTCCTTGCCAAAAGTTCACAGAATTTATACCGAGGATGTTCGCCGCAAATCGATCATTCGCGTGCTATCAAAAAAGTTTACAAGCTTCACACTGCAGCCCACGACCGGATACTACCGTGGCAAACGACAGAACTCTATTGTGATTGAACTTGTGGGAGCGCCGGAATCGGAAATTAAATGGGCGGCGGCGCAAAGTCGCAAAATAAAGCGGCAGGCCTCGGTCCTAGTAATCAACATCAACGCGCGAGCTAAAAAAATCACCGCCAGCAACGACTGACTTTGTGTAGTGCATTTTCCCGGCATGGGTCCTTACCAAATAAGCTGTATTGCAGCATTTGCCCGGGCCTTCTATCCTTTTCATGTAGTGCGCAGACGCAGTTCCACGCGTAAGGTAAATGCAGCAAAGTGAAACGGGAGTTAGTGTGTCGAATTTCAGCGCGTGGGGTATACACGAGAAATATCGCGATGACTCGGGAAACTGGCACGACGTGCCGGAAGAAACCAAGTCAGCGTTGCTGCATGCGATGGAGGCGGACGGTGACGCGCCTCCCGAACCCGCTCTGTTGGTGGTCCGCCAAGGCACAGTAAGCCCGCTTCCAGAAAACTCAACTCTTCAATTAGAAGACGGCAACCTGTGTGCCGCCAATAAATTGCCATCGGATTTGCCGCTTGGCTACCACCAGCTTGTAGACGCCGGCGGCCGAGAAACCCGCCTGATCGTGACTCCTCCGCGCTGTTATCTGCCCGCCGACTTGCATACCTGGGGTTGGGCGCTGCAACTTTACGCTTTGCGTTCGCGGCGCAGTTGGGGAATCGGCGACCTGGAAGATCTGCGGCGCGTGTCGAAATGGTCGGCCGAACTAGGGGCCGGCGTGGTCATGATCAATCCGCTGTGCGCTCCCATACCGATATTGCCGCAGGAACCCAGTCCTTACTATCCAAGCAGCAGGCTGTACTTGAACCCGCTGTATCTATGCGTCGAAAAAATTCCCGGCGCGCAACAGGCACTTCCCGATCTGGAAAAGATTTCTGAACAAGGTCGCGTACTGAACGAAAAACCGCTGATCGAACGCGACCTTATCTTTAGATTGAAGATGTCCGCCCTGGAAGAGATCTGGTCGCACACGCGGGCACAAATATCGTTCGAACCCTACGAACGCTCGCAGGGCCGGAACGTTGAACTCTTCGCAACCTTCTGTGCGCTGGCCGAACAACACGGCCCGAACTGGCGTCAATGGCCCTCGCAATATCGCCGTCCGGATGATCCAGCCATTTCCAGTTTCAGCGGAAAATTCGCGGAACGCATCCGCTTCCACAAGTGGCTGCAATATCTTCTCGACGGGCAACTGCAATCCGCCTCCTCAGCGGGAAACATGATGCAGGATTTTCCCATTGGCGTTGCGCCGGATGGCGCGGACTCCTGGATGTGGCAGGACGTTTTCGCCAAGGACGTGAGCGTCGGAGCGCCTCCCGATCTGTTTAATGCCAACGGGCAGGATTGGGGACTGCCGCCATTTGTGCCCCACAAATTGCGAGCTGCCGGTTACGAGCCGTTCATAAAAACCATACGCGCCGCGCTCCGCTACGCGGCCGGCCTGCGCATCGATCACGTCATGGGACTTTTTCGGCTGTTCTGGATTCCCAAGGGCCAGCGAAGCGCGGGCGGAACATATGTGGGCTACAACGCCGACGAGTTGCTGGCGATTTTGGCATTGGAATCCGTACGCTCTAAGACTTTGATCGTCGGTGAAGACCTTGGCACCGTCGACGAAGGTGTGCGGGAAAAGCTTGCTGCATATTCGGTCCTGTCGTATCGCCTTTTGTGGTTTGAAGAAAATAATCCGGATCACTATCCGAAGCTGGCCCTCGCTGCCGTTTCTACCCACGATTTGCCGACGATTGCCGGAATCTGGTCCGGCGCTGATTTTGCGGAACAAACGGCTCTGGGACTGCATCCCAAGCGGGAAAACTCCGACAAGTTGCGCAGCAACCTGAAGCGCGCGACAAACCTCGACGACACCGCGGCGATTTCGGACGTGATCGTGAAGACCCACGAGGCGCTGGCCCGCGCGCCATCGGTGATCACGCTTGCGTCGATGGAAGACGGCTTGGGCGCGGACAAAAGACCGAATTTGCCCGGGGCTGGCCAGGAAGCGCGCCCCAATTGGTGTATTCCGCTGCCGAAGAAACTTGAAGATATAGAAACGGATGCGATGATTTTGAAAATTGCCGCAACGCTAAAAAGATCGTAGCCAAAATTTATTTTTTTCAACCGCGCGTTCGCTTTCACTGGCGGACAACTTGCTCGCCCAATTGAATCTCGCACTCCGTATCTTTACTCCTCACGCCAAAATCGGTATACAACGCCCGCAGAAGAAATAGAATGCTGGCACCCAAGCCCTTCCGCCTTGGTCAGGAGAATGGTCATGTTCAAATCTAAAAATCGCGTCTGCTGGCTGCTCTTGAGTTTCTGCGCTTTTCTTTCTCTTTCGGTTTCGGCGCGTGCCTCCGACAATGGACTGGCGCTTACGCCGCCGATGGGATGGAACAGTTGGAACAAATTTCAGTGCAACGTCAGCGAACAGTTAATCAAAGACGCCGCAGACGCCATGGTCAGCAGCGGCATGAAAGCAGCGGGATACCAGTACATAGTGATCGACGACTGCTGGCAGGTGGGCCGCGATAGCAATGGAAACATTCTTCCGGATCATCAGCGTTTCCCTGGCGGAATAAAAGCGCTCGCAGATTACGTGCATTCCAAGGATTTAAAATTTGGACTGTATTCCGATGCCGGCACCAAGACCTGCGCCGGACGCCCGGGCAGCCGCGGATACGAATACCAGGATGCGCGGCAGTATGCCGCGTGGGGAGTGGATTATCTGAAATACGATTGGTGCAGCACGGACACGGAAAACGCTGAAGCTGCGTACACCACGATGCGCGATGCCTTGAAGGCTTCGGGCCGGCCGATTGTGTTCAGCTTGTGCGAATGGGGAAAAAGTAAGCCGTGGCTGTGGGCCAAAGACGTCGGCAATCTGTGGCGCACCACCGGGGATATCGACGATTGCTGGGATTGCAAAAAAGAATGGTCCACCGGCTGGCTCACCATCCTGGATCAGCAGGTCGGCCTGGAATCTTTCGCCGGACCGGGCCACTGGAATGATCCGGATATGCTCGAAGTCGGCAACGGTGGCATGACTACCGAGGAATACAAATCGCATTTCACGCTCTGGAATATGCTGGCGGCGCCCCTGATTGCCGGGAACGACCTGAAAAACATGCCGCCGGAAATCAAGGAAATCCTGACCAACAAAGAAGTGCTGGCCATCGATCAGGATCCGATGGGCTTGCAAGCGCGGCGAGTTCGCAAAAACGGCGAACTGGAAGTATGGGTCAAACAACTGCACGACGGCAGCCGCGCGGTGGTGCTCTTCAATCGCGGAAAAGCGGATGCGGACATTTCAGTTGGCTGGGAAGAGTTGGGTTACCCGGCACGACTGCCCGCGTCGGTGCGCGATCTCTGGAACAAAAAAGATTTGGGGAAGTTCACCGGGAAATTTGGCGGGGCAGTTGGCCCGCATGGAGTGATGATGTTGCGCGTAACACCCTGAACCTGCCGCTGAAATTATTTGCATCGGGGAATTCTCAACGCTCGAGCAAGCGCCAATTATTTGCGCGAGCAACCTTCTCCTTCTCTAATACATCACCACGGCGTAGAATTCCTGCATCAACCTATTCTTCTGGAGCAATGGAAAACATGAGAAAGTTAATTTCCGCGGTGATTTTTGTATCGGCTCTGGCCACGCCGCTATTCGCGCAGAATCAAAAACCAGCCAGGGCCCGGCCGCACGTCATCGTCGTCGGCGTGAACGGGATGGAACTGGACATGATCCGCCCGCTGCTGCTGAAGGGCGATCTGCCTAACCTCGCACGCGTGGTTAACAATGGCGCGTACGGCAAGCTCCGCACCGTTTCAGCGCCCAATTGCCCGCGCGTCTACAGCACCATTTTCACCAGCACCAAGCCGGAAGAGCACGGCGTCACCGGATTTCTGGTTGGCGGAATCACCGCCAACACCAATATGCTCAAGCAGGAACCGCTCTGGTCCGTGTTGTCGCGCAACGACGTCACCGTCGGCATGGCCAATGTGCCGGCCACTTTTCCGGTGCTCCCGGTTAACGGCTACATGATTAGCGGCATGCTGACCCGCGGCAAAAATTGCGAAGATGGCGTTCTTTGCGCGCCCAAACTGTCCGAGGTGATGGGCGGAGACGCGGTGTACCCGAAGAGCATGCAGCCGGAGTTGCTGAAGAATGTCGGAGATTTTTACATCGATTGCGAGCGCATGCCCGCCGCCTCGGATCTAAAAGGTCACGAAAAAGAAGTCATCGACACCTGGCTGGACAAGGTGCAGGTGATTCGCGACCAGCAAACCAAACTGTTTGAGTACCTGCTGACGAAACATCCGACGGATTTCACGATGATGGGGCAGTCCTGCGAGGACCGCACCGGCCACTGGCTCTATCCGATTACGCCGTTCAACGCCGGCTACAACCCCAGCATCAACAATGTACGCGTGGAAGCTTTTCCGAATCAGTACATCGCCTTCGATAAAGTTCTCGGCACGATCCTGCAGCACGCCGACGAAAACACGTTCGTATTTATCATTTCCGATCACGGTATCAAACCGCTGCGTGAATTCGAAGACAAGGATCCGCACGCGCACATGGATCATGAGAAGACTACGCCGGTGATCGCCAAGCATGATTTTGCGGACGGCGATGACGTTCCGGGATCGTTCTTTGCCATGGGTCCGGGAATCAAGCACGATTCACGATTGATGGGATTTGAAGCCAGCGTGTACGACATTACACCGACAATCCTGCACATCTACGGTATCGAGCAGCCCAAACAAATGCGCGGGCGAGTGCTGTCGGAAATTTTTGAGAACGCGGAAAACAAGACTGTCTCGATGAAATAGTTGCGGGCTGAAATTTAAAATTTTGCGGAATATTTCAAAGCTGCGAAGTAAAGTTCCGGATTCGTTTTAGTCTGCTGTCTTTCGGCTGGTCTTTCGACTCCGCAGAACTTTCGCATGGCCCTCAGCGTTGCGGGCTTCCTGCGTTTTATGTAACCCTGTATACGCGCGCGCCAGCAGTTCATACGCTTCGGCGGAGTTGGGTCCTAGCTTGATGGCCGTTGCCAGGTGGGCTTGCGCTTCTTCAAATTTCTCCTGCTCCAAAAAAACCTCGCCCAACTTCATTTCTGCTTCAAAGGTGCTTTGCACCAGCAATGCAGCTTCCAGTTGATCCTGTGCGGCGGTCAGCTTCTGCATACGCAAATAAACCGTGCCGAGTGAAAATCGCGCAGCGTACTGATTGGGATTTATTTTCAGGCTGGATTGCAAAGCTAGTTCCGCTCCAGGCAAATCATCAGCCATGGTTAGAGCTTCACCGCGTTTCGAAACGAGGTTCGCATCGCCCGGGCGAATCGCGCTTGCGCGTTCAAAATACCCGGCAGCTTTGGCATAGTTTCCCGCATCGTATTCCAGCTGACCAAGTTGCGCCAATGCTGCGGACGAATTGGCGTCCAGCGCCAGGACCTGTTCGAGCGATGCGCGCGCGTCCGCTGGGCGCGCGTCGTCCATGGCCAGCATCGCCGTGTGCAAAAAGTTTTGTTCCGCAATTTTACCTTTTGGGTCGGGTAGCAGCGATGGCTCGGAGACGGTGGAAGAACTCAGTGCGTCCGCCGGTCCCAAATATCCTAACGCTTGCAATTCTTGCGTCGTTCCAGAACCAACGGCTCCCGGCGAAGCACCTTCGCGCGCCGGATGCTTCTCGCGCAGTGCCGCCAGTTGTGCGCGCAATTTCTGCACGTCCGGATTCCACGGTTCATAAATACTGTGCAGTTCGCCCGGATCGGCGTGCAAATCGTAAAGCTCCGGCCGCGGCGCTTCGATGAATTTAAAATCGGCGACTCGCACGGAGCGCAGCGGAGCCCAGCCAAAACTCAGCGGATAATCGGTTTCGCCAAACGCAGTGCGCTCTGATTTTTCGCCGTCCGCAAGGAAGAATGGCTTCAACGAGTCGCCATCCAGATGCGGCGGCCCCGGCACTTGCAGCAAATCCAGTACCGTCGGCACAATGTCCGTGGTGCGCACCTGCGCGCTAATCGCTTGACCCGCGCTTTGCTGTCCGGGCTGCTTCACGATGAGCGGCACATGCGTGGTGGAGTCGTAGAGAAAAATTCCGTGGGTTTGTTCGTCGTGCTCGCCCAGTCCCTCGCCGTGATCGCCGACCACGATCACCACGGCGTGATCGTACCAACCCTGTTTTTTAAGATAGGCCATGAAATCACCGAGCGCGGAATCGGCGTAGGCGATTTCTCCGTCATACGGACGGTCACGATACTTTTGCGCATAAGGCGGAGGCGGTTCGTATGGATCGTGCGGATCGTAAAGGTGCACCCACACCAAGCGCGGGCCGGCGCGGTGTGTGTTGAGCCACTTTTCTGCGTGACCGACGACGTCTTTGCCGCGACGCTCCAGGCGCCCCCAGCGCGAAGCGGTCGCCGGCTGATGCTGCGGGAAGTTGTCGTAGAAATCGAAGCCACGATCCAGTCCCGGCGCCAGCGATTTGCTGTCCAGCACCACCGCTCCGATGAACGCCGCGGTTTGATAGCCCTCAGCTTTCAGCAATTCGGCCAGCGTGGGATGGGCGGCATCGAGCGGAACTCCAAAATTTGTTACGCCGTGCGAAATGGGCAGCAGTCCCGTCAAAATGCTGATGTGAGAAACATTTGTGATCGGGCTGGGAGTAAACGCCTGCATAAAGCGGACACCGTCGCTGGCGAGCTGGTCGAGCGCGGGAGTCTGCTTGTACTCGTAGCCATAGCAGTGAACATGATCGGCACGCAACGTGTCGATGGAGATCAAAAAAACATCTGGCCGCCGCGTTTTCGAGACGGCATTTTCCTGTGCTGAAGCCGGAATCACCGCAAAAATTAAAACCACCAGCAAAATTAGAAATTGCGCCCGCCTCATATGCGTGAGCCTAGCACATACACATTCGTATGATATGAACCGCGCGGACGGGATTGCATAGAACGTCCCTGTTTTATGGATGGCTGGCAGCCTTCAATCGGTCTGCAGCGGCGCGCTCACGCTGCGCGGCTTCCTGTTGGCCCGCTTGCGAATAGGCCTCGGCAAGAAATAAATGCGCTTCGACGGAGTTAGGCTCAACACGCGCCGCTTTTTCCAGATCCGGCAAAGCTTCCGCGGTGTGGCCCTGCAAAGACAAAATCCGTCCGCGCAAAAGATTGGCGCGATAGTGATCCGGATTTAATTCCAGAGCAGTAGTCAGCTCAGCAAGCGCTTCAGGGACACGGTCGATTCGCGCGTCAACCGCAGCGAGCGAGAAGTGCGCGTCGGCCCATCGCGGTGCGTGCGCCACGGCAAAGGAAAATTCCGGAGCCGCGGACTGCAGATCTCCGGTATCAAATAACGCGAGCCCCAACTCGTAGTGCGCCATGCCGGAATCCGGCTGGCGTTGTACCGCGGACCGCAAAAGGGGAAGCGCCTGATCGGGTTTTTTCAGCCGTGCAAACGCGATTCCCAATTGCATTTGAGCAACGGTCATCTGCGGTTCCTTAGCCAGCACGCGTTCCAGTTGCGGCACGGCTACTTCATATCGCCCGTCTTCCACTTCCATCAACGCATCGTGCATCAGGTTGGCAATTTCGATTCGGTCTTTCGGGTCCGCGCCTTCCTCTTTTTTTGACTCCGCGGCGGTGGACGAACCCGAACTGACATAGCCAAGCGCGTTCAATTGTTCCGCCTGCTGCGCGTCGGTTTCAGTTGGAATAGCGAGGACCGGGTTTGCGAATCGCCGGTGCAATTCAGCCACCTGCGCGGAGAGGGTATCGCTGATCGCCGGGGATGCTGTCGCCAGATTGTGGGAGGCTTCCGGATCGGCCGCCTCATCGTAGAGTTCCCTGTTTGGCGCCGCGATGAACAAATATTTACCGGTGCGTACAGAACGCAATGCGCGCCAACCAAAAGCGCGACGCGGATAATCGGTTTCAGAGTAGACCGGCTGTTCAGGAACGGCGGTGCCGCTGCCGCCGCGTGCCTCGGATTGCGCGCTTTTCAAATTCCCCGGGGAAGCGGCCGTGCGCTCAATTGTTTTTACTAATGATTTGCCTTGCACCGCGGCGGGAACGGGAATGCCCGCGATCTCCAACACCGTCGGCGTGATGTCAACCAGGCTCGTCCGGCTTTCCACGCGACGACCCGCTGATCGACCTAGCGGCATTTTGACCAGCAACGGAACGTGAATCGTTTCATCGTAAAGAAAAATACCGTGCGTCTCCTCGCCGTGTTGCCCAAGACCTTCGCCATGGTCCGCCATTACGGCGATGAGCGCGCCGTCATACAGTCCAGCCTCTGTCTCTTATACACAT
>CAXMLS010000533.1:0-15653 GCA_964194235.1 uncultured bacterium
ATGTGTATAAGAGACAGGGATATTGGCGGGGAATTATTTTTGCAAGATTTTTTCTACGCGTTCGACGTCGGCGGGGACGTCTACGCTGACGGCGTCGTGCTCAACTTCGGCTACGCGCATCTTCCAGCCATTTTCCAGCCAGCGGAGTTGTTCGAGCTGCTCGATTCTTTCGAGCGTGCCTTGCGGGAGCGTGGGATACTCGAGCAGTGCGGCGCGCTGAAAGGCGTAGAGGCCGAGGTGTTTGAGGTGGCGCACCTGAATTTTGCTGGCGGAATCGCGGACCCAAGGAATGGGCGCGCGTGAAAAATAAAGCGCGTTGTCATCGAAGTCGAGAATAGTTTTCACCACGTTGGGATCCATGATGTCGGCAGGAGTTTTGATGAGGGTGGCGATGGTGGAGACGGAAGCGGCGGGCTCCTCGAGCAGAGCATTGATGGCGGTGTCGACGGCGGCGGGATCGAGAAGCGGTTCGTCGCCCTGCACGTTGACGAAAACGTCGCCGCCGGTGTGCGAGGCGACTTCGGCGACGCGCTCAGTCCCAGTACGATGTGTCGAGCGCGTCATGAGCGCCTCACCTCCAAAAGATTGGACGGCTTTCATGATGCGGTCGTCGTCGGTGGCCACGATCACACGTTTGGCGAGCTTGGATTGGCTGGCGCGCTCGTAAACCCTTTCGATCATGGGCTTGCCGGCGAGAGCGACCAGCGGCTTGCCAGGCAGGCGCGTGGAGCCGTAGCGCGCTGGAATGACGATGATCACGGCCACGGAGTTCATAAAATTTCTCCAGTTTTAGTACCAAAGGCACAATTTTCGGTTGAACCTTGTGTTGAATGAAAACTCGGCGCGATACTAACATAGCGTTGAGTGCGAACTGTTCCATTCGAGACAGAAAGTTTTTTTAAAACGTCGCGAGTGGTACGCATTCGATGCTTGTATTCATTTGAACGAGTGGTTAGTATTTCTGATAGCAGCAGTGGTCGCGCGGCCGTCCCGGCAGGCCGAGTTGACAGGGGGTGCCGCCGTGAAACGCGCTTCTAGCGCAGTGAAACGAAGCTACATTCTGGTGTTACTGGCCTGTTTGACCGGATCGCTTGGCACGATCTCCCTCGCGGCAACAGCCCTCCCCGACGGAAAAAACGAAAATAAAGAAGTCACGAAAGATACACCCGGCACGCCGATCAATAATGGAAAAACGGTGCATATGGATGTGGACCTGGCGCTGGTCAACGTCACGGTGACCGATCCTTATAACCGCCTGGTGACGGGATTGGATACGGACAACTTCAGAATTTACGAAGACAACGTGGAGCAGGAGCTGGTGACGTTTTCCGCGGAAGATGTGCCGATTTCGATTGGCGTGATTTTCGATTTCAGCGGCAGCATGGCGAATAAAGTGGCGAAAGCGCGAGAAGCGGCGATTCAGTTTTTCAAGACTTCCAATCCGCAGGATGAATTTTTTCTGGTGAGCTTCAATGAGCGCGCGGAATTGACGAGTGCGTTTACGAAGAGCGTTGAAGATCTGCAGAGCCGCATGATGTTAACCGTTCCAAAAGGCCGGACCGCGCTGCTGGACGCCATTTATCTGGGATTGAGCCAGATGAGGGGTGCACGCAACGCCAAGCGCGCCTTGCTCATCCTATCGGATGGAGGAGATAATCATAGTCGTTACAGTGAAACCGATATCAAGCGGTTGGTGAAAGAAGCCGACACCCAGCTCTATGCGGTTGGTATTTTTGATCCACTTGGATATCGCAACCGCACACCGGAAGAACTCAACGGCCCGTCGCTCCTAAGTGAAGTAACGGAGTTGACTGGGGGAAGAGTCTTCGCCGTCGAAAAACTCGACGAGCTTCCGGACATAGCGTCAAAAATCGGGATGGAGCTGCGAAACCAATATGTCATCGGATATCGCCCAAGCAACAAGGCGCACGACGCACGCTGGCGCAAAGTTAAAATCAAGATGCGCGCACCCAAGGGACTTCCTCCGCTCAGTGTTTATTCCAAGACGGGCTACTACGCCCCCAGCCACTAGTTGTTTATTCCGTGCATTTAGATCGAACCTGCTCGCGTTGATTTACGCGAGTGTGTTTGCCTTGCCGGCGTTCGCGCAAATTCCAATTCCTGACGCGCAGCCGGCGCCTCCGGTGCAAAATCCCAGCGCAAACGCGCAGGGGAGCATCAAGGTGGACGTCAACCTGGTGGTACTGCACACGACGGTGCTGGACGATCGCGCGCGTTTTGCTGAAGGCTTGAAGCAAGAAAATTTTCGCGTGCTGGAAGACAAGGTGGAACAGAAGCTCGCGGTGTTCAAGCGGGAGGATGTTCCGGTAAGCATGGGGCTAGTGATCGACAACAGCGGAAGCATGCGCGACAAGCGGCCGCGCGTGAATGAAGCGGCGTTGACGCTGGTGCAGACCAGCAATCCGCAGGATGAAGCGTTCGTGGTTAATTTTAACGACGATTTTTATCTGGACCTGGACAAGGATTTTTCCAGCAGCATCCCGGAATTAAAAGAAGCGCTGGAACGCATCGATTCGCGGGGAAGCACGGCGCTGTACGATGCGATTATCGGTTCGCTGGATCATTTGAAGAAAGCTTCGAAGGACAAGCGGGTGCTGCTGATCGTGACGGATGGCGAAGACAATACCAGTCACAATTCGCTGGACCGGGCCATCAAGGAAGTGCAGAAGACGGATACGGTGATTTACACCATCGGGCTGCTGAGTGAAGAGAGTAAAAAGAATTCCAAGCGGGCGAAAAAAGCGCTGGAGCAACTAGCGCAGGCGTCGGGCGGGCTGGCGTTCTTCCCGGAAAATGTGGATGACGTACACTTCATTTGTGAGCAGGTGGCGCGGGATATTCGCAACCAGTACACTCTGGCGTATTACCCAACGAACACCAAGCGGGATGGAACTTATCGCACGGTGCAGGTGGAAGTGATTCCGCCGAGAGGGCGCGGCAGGTTGGTGGTTCGTACGAGGAACGGTTACTATGCGCCGGGTGGTGGGGCAGCTGCGGGGTCGGCGGGGAAGTAGAATTTTATAGCGCGCGAGTTAGCGCTGGCTCTATCTCCGCGACAAAAAAATATTTAGTGCTCGTTACCCCAAGACCCACCCTTAAAAATCAAGTGTGGGGCACCCTCCGCGTTGGCAAAGTTATTTAGCCGGGGTAGATTCATCCAGGACCGTTTTCCTCTCAATCGTTGGAACTTTTTCAAGAAATACTATTTAAGAAACTTTTGCCGTGCGGAATGCTGGCGCCGAAATTTTCGGTTACGGTTTGGCCCATGTCGGCGAGCGATTCGCGCGTGCCAAGTGCAACACCGGTGCGGTTGGGCGAATACGCGAGAATGGGCACGTACTCGCGGGAATGATCGAAGGTGGGCCAACGGGGATCGGGATCGCAGCCATGGTCGGCAGTGATCAGGAGTAGATCGGAATTTTTCAGATTTGGCAGAAAGTTTTTTAGCCACGCGTCAAATTCTTCCAGGGATTTCGCAAAACCTTCCACATCTTTGCGGTGGCCGTAGAGCATGTCGAAATCCACGAGGTTGCAGAAGATCAAGCCGGCGCTTCGTGTGCGCGTGGCTTCGGACAACTTTTCCATGCCGTCGGCATTATTTTTGGTGGTGATGTAATCGCTGACGCCGCGGCCATTGTAGATATCGTGGATTTTGCCGATGCCAAAGACGGGAATGTTTTTTTCGGCGAAGACGTCGAGCAGCATGGGCTTGGGTGGATCGACGGCGTAGTCATGGCGGCGAGGAGTGCGCGCGAAGTTTCCGGGCGCGCCAGCGAATGGGCGGGCGATTACCCGGCCGACGCGGTGCGGTCCATCGAGCAATTTGCGGGCGATCTCGCACATGCGATATAGCTCCGCGACCGGGACTACGTCTTCGTGCGCGGCGATCTGGAAGACGCTGTCGCCGGAGGTGTAGACGATGAGCTTACCGGTGCGGAGGTGTTCTTCGCCTAGCTCTTTGAGAATTTCTGTTCCCGAGGCGGGTTTGTTGCCTAGCGTTTGGCGGCCGATTTGTTTTTCGAAGGCGGCGATTAGTTCGGCGGGGAAACCGTGGGGATAAACGGGGAAGGCTTGGGGAAGCCAGATGCCAGCCATTTCCCAATGGCCGGTGGTGGTGTCTTTGCCGGGGGAGTGAGTGGCGCCTTTTCCGTAGGAGGCTTGCGGAGTTGGGGTTGGCATGAGATGCGCGAGTGGCGCGATGTTAGCGAGGCCGAGTTCTACGAGTGTGGGTATATTCAGCGCGCGGGATTCCGCGATGTGGCCTAGGGCGTTGCGGCCGACATCGCCGTAGTCGGCAGCGTCGGAGAGTTCGCCTATGCCGACGCTGTCGAGAACGATCCAGACGATTCGCTTGAAGGTTGGCATGCGATTTCGCTCGCGATTTAGCGAAACAATATTATGCATGATGTTGGGGCACATGCTGCAGAGTGCAGGATTGCGCAGGAGATTTCGGATGTGAATAAGGTGGGTGGAGTTTGTTTTAGCGAAACCCTACACGCAAGTGGAGGCTCTATGGCGTTACCCAAACGACGAAGGTCAGCTCGTCGCCGTGATACTCCCCGGTGATTTGCCAGCAGCCGAGTGTGGGAATGTCAATAGCGTCTACCATAAATGCATGGTCTCGGTCGTCGTCCGTCCAACTAGTGTTAGCGTGATCGTCAGATTTGAGAGGCGGGCTTGCCGCGTCCAGACGTTTGCCCGTAACCGTCAATGTCGGCGCATGTTCCGTACGCCAGTCGTAGCCTTGTCGCCACCAAAAAAGCTTCTGCCTTAATGCGGATTCGTTAAGTTGGTAATGTCCCAGCCCTTTCCAAGTTCCATTCGCCGGCAAACGGGTCCAAAGCATCTCCGTACCGAACCAAAAACCATGAGGATAGCCATTAGCTGGATAAGGTGCCGGCGGAACGAAGGATTTTGGAGGCGCCTGGGTAACCGGACAAGACGCGGGTGGACTGTCTTCAACGGTAGCGGCTTGGGGAATTGAACTGCTTTCTGGAAATCTATTCGCGGGTTCCGTTATCAGCGCGATCCCGATGCCAGTCAATAAGGTGGTTAACAAGAACGATGCGGTTGGTTGCAGAGAAAATATCTGGGGCCTCCTCTTTACGTCCGGGAGACATGATGGAGGCCAGTTTAGCACGCTCTATGTGATGACCGGGGCACGGAACTTATAAGCTACGATCACTGGCAAATGGAAACTGAAGCAGCGCCACCATCGCGGGCGTTTGCTCGGGGTGCGAGGGGGACGTATAATTTAAAGTTTAGGCGGTGCTTGTTGAGGGCGCTGTCTGGGCTCACCCTTGGCTAAGACCGAACCTACAAAGACCAGCATTTCCAAGATCGAAGATCCGACGATGGAAGTCACTGGGACTCAGCAGACCACTGCTGAGCGTGATTCGCGCAACAGCGAGCAGGAAGCGATTCATGTGCGCGGGGCGCGCGTTCATAACCTGAAGAATATTACCGTTGCGATTCCGCATAACGCGATCACCGTGGTTACGGGTGTGAGTGGATCGGGGAAATCGTCGCTGGCGTTCGATACGGTTTACGCGGAAGGGCAGCGGCGATACGTCGAGTCGCTCTCGGCGTACGCGCGGCAATTTTTGGAACGGATGGAGAAGCCGGACGTCGATGAGATTTCCGGCATCGCGCCAGCGGTGGCGATTCGGCAGAAAAATTCCACGCGGAACCCGCGGTCCACGGTGGCAACCGCTACGGAAATTTACGATTATTTGCGGCTGCTGTTTGCGCGATGCGGGCAGACGTTCTGCATCAAGTGCGGAGCCGAGGTCAAGCGCAACAACCCGGACGAGATTGCTACGCGCGTGTTGATGATGACACCGGGGCGGCGCTTTTACGTGCTGCATGAATTCCGCGTAGGCGGAAGCGGGTTACACGTGGAATCGAGCGCCGTAACTTCAGCGGCGCGGAGACCGGCGAAGAAAAAAATTGCCGCGCCAGCAGCTGAGTCATTGCGGCAAGCGCTGATCGATCTGCAGAAGCGCGGATTCAACCGCCTTTATCAGGACGGGCGTGTGCACGAATTTTCTTCTCCGGAAACGCTGCTGGATGTGGATTTTGCCAAGCCGGTGTACGTGGTGGTGGACCGGTTGTCGATCAATCCGGAAGCGCGCGCGCGGCTGGTGGACTCAATCGAAATTTGTTATCGCGAAGGTCATGGCGAAGCGCTGCTGGAGTTTCTTCCGGCCTCGGCGGGCACAGCTGATGCGGCGAGCCCGGCGGAGCGGCTTACTTTTAATGAGCGGTTTGAATGCAAGAACGACGGGACGCTGTATCAGGAGCCGGAGCCGAGGCTGTTTTCGTTCAACAACCCGTATGGCGCGTGCCCGCGCTGCCAGGGGTTTGGGAATACCATCGATTTTGACTTGAATTTAGTGGTGCCGGATTCGAGCAAGTCTTTGGATGACGGCGCGATTGTGCCATGGACCAAGCCGCGTTATCGCACGCTGCTGCAGGAGGCGAAGAAGTGGGCGCGTGGGCGCGGCATTCCGACCAACGTGGCGTGGCGTTACCTGACGGCGGAGCAGCGGCGGTTGGTGCTGGAAGGCGACGAAGAAAACGGTTACGAGGGGATCACCGGATTTTTTAAATACCTGGAGCGCAAGAAATACAAATTGCATGTGCGCGTGTTTCTCAGCCGTTTTCGCGGATACGCGATGTGCTCGGAGTGTGGCGGCACGCGGTTGCGCCCGGAGGCGCGGGCGGTGCGGGTGGCGGGCAGATCGATCACGGAGATCTGCAAGCTCACGGTCAAAGAAGCGCGGGCGTTTTTCCTGAATACCCACCTGAGCGAATCGCAACAGAAGGTTGCCGATAAGATTCTGCAGGAAGTGCGTTCGCGGCTGCAATTTCTGGACGAAGTGGGGCTGGATTACTTGACGCTGGACCGGCTCACGTCGACATTGTCCGGCGGCGAGTCGCAACGGATTCAGCTGGCGACTTCGCTGGGGTCGCACCTGGTGGGCGCGCTGTACGTTTTGGATGAGCCGTCTATCGGGCTGCATCCGCGCGATACGCAGCGGCTGATCGACATTTTGAAATCGCTGCGGGATTTGGGAAACACGGTGCTGGTGGTGGAGCACGATCCGGATACGATTCGCGCGGCCGATTACATTATAGATCTTGGGCCGGGAGCCGGGGAGCTTGGGGGCAAGCTGCTTTTCGCCGGTCCTTATACTGCGATGCTGGAAGAGCCGAAATCGCTAACCGGGCGATATTTGACGGGCGATTTGCGCATACCGACTCCCAACAACCGGCACAAGCCCAACGGGAAATTCCTGAAATTATTCGGCGCGCACGTTCACAATTTGCAGGATGTGGACCTGATGCTGCCGCTGGGCACGCTGACGGTGGTTACCGGAGTGAGCGGGTCGGGGAAATCGACGCTGGTGCATGACGTGTTGTACAAAGCGCTGGCATCGAAGCGCAACGGGTCCGGCGTGAAGGAATTCTGCGAGCGCATTGAAGGCGACGCGCAGATTCGCGAAGTGGTGATTGTGGACCAATCGCCAATCGGGCGCACACCGCGCTCGAATCCCGCGACATACCTGAAGGCGTTCGACAGCATACGGGAAGTTTTTTCGGACACGCCGGATGCGAAGCGGCGTGGTTATGGCGCGGGGCATTTTTCGTTTAACGTGCCTGGCGGACGCTGCGAGACATGCCAAGGCGACGGCACGGTTACGGTGGAAATGCAATTTCTTGCGGACGTGGAACTGGTTTGCGAAGAATGCCGCGGCACGCGGTTTAAGAGCGGTGTGCTGGAAGTGCTGTATCACGGGAAGAGTATTCACGATGTTCTGCAGCTGACCGTGCGGGAGGCGCTGGTTTTCTTCATCAATGTGCCGAGGGTGGTTAACAAGCTGCGCGTGCTGAATGAAATTGGCCTGGGTTACTTGCGGCTGGGGCAGTCGGCGACGACACTTTCTGGCGGGGAAGCGCAACGCTTGAAACTGGCAGCACATCTGTCGCGGACGGAAAATCAGGGCATCCTTTATATACTCGATGAACCGACCACCGGTTTGCACTTTGACGACATTGCGAAACTACTGGCCGCGTTTCGTAAATTGCTGGAGTCGGGGGCGTCGCTGCTGGTGATCGAGCACAATCTGGATGTCATCAAATCGGCGGACTGGCTGATCGATATGGGGCCGGAAGGCGGCTACCAGGGCGGGAAGATTATTGCGACGGGCACCCCGGAACAGGTGGCACGCTACGCGCAGTCGCATACCGGCCGGTACCTGGCGCGCGTTTTGAATGGAAATGGGCAGGCAAAACGCGGGACTAACGGGGCATCGAATCTAGCGGGAGCGGGCAACCTGGTGGGTGGTGCGAAAGTGTCCGTCATCGAACCATGAAGCGCAATTTCGTCTGCTCGATGCGATTTTGTTTAGGGTTAGCTGTGGTGGTATCGCTTTGCGTCACACTTCTTGAGTCACCATCCTTAAGAGCCGGATTTACACGGAATATTTCTGAGCAAAGTGCCGCCAAGCAGCCGGCGACAGCTTCGCCTGCGCGGTCGAAAAAACAGACGATCAAAAATCCGTTGAACGAGTTGCTGGAAGAATCGCAGCGGGATATTGAGAAGAAGGACTTCGAAGCGGCGCTCGATCCGTTGCAGAAGTTTGTTGCTGCACAACCGGACATGGCTTACGGGTATTTTCAACTGGCGTATGTTTTCACCGCGCTGCAAAGAACCGATGATGCTCGCGGGGAGTACGAGCGGGCGATCGCGCTCGATCCGAAAATGGCCGAGGCTTATTTGAATCTCGGGATTTTGCTGATCGAGCGGGACAGCTCATCGGCGGTTAGTTATTTACGAAAGGCTGTAGAGTTGCTGCCGGGGCAAAGCCGGCCACGTTATCTGCTGGGCGTGGCGCAGGAACGAGCTGGCGACTTGCCGGGCGCGGCGGATTCGTTGGAAGGCGCGTACCGGCTCGATCCGCACAGCGTCGAGACTGCGTTTCATCTGGCGAATTTATATCTTCAACTGAAACGTTTTGTGGAAGCGGAAGGAAGATTCCGCAACATATTGGAAGCTCAGCCAAACAATCCGGGCGCGCTGCTGGGCGTCGCGGAAAGTCTGGATGCACAGAAAAAGCCGGAGGCGGCGGAGGCATTCCGTAGTTACCTGGCGGTGCAACCGTCTGATGCGCGCGCTCGCGGGCGGCTGGTGCATTTGCTCGTCGAACAGCAGGAATACGATGTGGCTCTGGCGGAACTGGATCGCGCGGATGGAAGTAGTGCAGAGGGAAGTTCGACGGGCGATTCGGCGAATGCGGATTCATTGCGACTGCGGGCGGACATTCAGGTGGCACAAAAAAAATGGGACGATGCGATTGCCACGATTCGGAAGGCTATTGTGCTCGCACCAAATGATGCTGAGCTTCACGCGGGGCTCGGCCACATCTATCTGCAAAAACATGAATATGTTCCGGCGGAGAAAGAGCTCAAGACCGCGCTGCAGCTGGATAAAACTCACATCGACTATTGGAAGGATTTGAGCAGCGCCTATTATCTTGCGGGAGATTATCCAGCGACGCTGGCGGTGCTTGATGAGCTGGCGAAAGCGGAAACGCCGGGGCCGGGGCCGTGGTTTATTCGCGCGCTCTGCTACGATAAGTTGAACCAGCCGAAGCCCGCTTTGGATGCGTATCAGAAATTTTTAAGCCTGGATCAGGGGAAAAATGGCGATCAGGTCTGGCAAGCGCAAGAGCGGAGCAAAGTTTTGCGGCGCATTCTGGAGCACAAAAGGTAGCGGAATGACCGTGCGGCGTGTAACCGGTGCATTATTGTTTTGCGCAGCGACGATGGTTTGCCTGGCGGCCGCCGCGGGCGACAAGACGGCGGAGTTGCAGGCGCGATTCGATCGCGAAACGAACGCGGTGCACCGAGCGAAGCAACTGGAGAAGCTCGGCGACGCGGAATTTGCGCAGATACGAAATGCCTTCAAAGCGAAAGACATGGTTACAGTCGGCACGGTGTTTGAGAAATATCGCGACAACGTCCGCGCGGTGCTGAATGGTTTGAAAAAGGAACACCCGGATGCGGAGCGCAAATCGAATGGGTACCGGCAACTGGAAATTCACGTGCGCCGAGGAATTCGAGAAGTGGATGAAACGCTGCTGATGGCTCCGGACGAGTACAAGCCGCCGCTGCAGATCGTGCGCGGCGATCTGGATTCCATGGACAGGGAATTGATCCGGCTGTTATTCCGGCATCCGGGCGAGCAACGGCCGCCAGCGCCCGGCGCGGCGGCGAAGCCGTGAACAAGCGCAGCAAAAATATTTGCGCGCTGAGTTTGGTGTTGTTTATCGCTGCGGCTGGCGGCGCAACTGGACCGGCTGCGGTTTCGGGGATGGGGCAGCAGCAAAAAGATTATCTGTCGTCGCTGGAGGCGGACAAGATTCGCGACGCGGAGACGACCAATGAACGGGTGAAATTGTTTCTGCTATATGCGGATGACCGGTTGAAGAAGCTGCAGTATGAGATGGAGCATCCGTCCGGGAACCGGCACGGGGACATGCTGAATTCGCTGCTGAACGCTTACGTGGGTTGTGTCGACGATGCGGCGGATCTGATTCAACTGGGGATTGAGAAACAGGAAAATATCAGGACGGGCATCGACCTGATGGTTTCGCGGGCGAAAGAATTTTTGGCGATACTTGAAAAGATGTCAGCTGGCGGAGCCGATGAAACGTATAAGAGTAATCTCGATGACGCCATCGAAGGAACGCGGGACGCGATGAACGAGGCGCAAAAGGCGACGAAGAAGGTGGCTCCTCCACCGGTGCGGCAGAAGAATTAGTTCGGCAAGGGACTATTTTCTCGTGAAAAACATTTTATGAAATTGGCGATTTCGGAAGTGTCACGGGTACCCGGCGGTGCCGCTCTTTTTCAGCGGGTGTTTACGCGACTGGGATGCAACGGCCGGCCACCGCGATTTCGCGTGGACTTTTATCCGTATGCCAGCCTGGTTCTGACGATTCGGCGGCGCGACGAAGTAATGTATGTGCGATTTTCGGATTTGCTGCGACGCGCCCCACTGGCGGTACTGGAAGGGGCCGCGGCGTTGCTGCTTTCGCGGGTTTACCGGCGGAAACCTCCGCGCGGGGTTGTTGATCCGTATCTGAATTACGCGCGATCGCATCGCACGCGCAGCCGCATCAGCCAGATGCGGCGCGGACGAGTACGCATGACGCATGCGGATCCTCGCGGGCAACACTTCGATCTTTCGAGATTGTTCGACGCGCTGAACACGAAATATTTTGGCGGAGATTTGGAGAGGCCGCACATCGGATGGAGCACGCGAAGCTGGCGTCGGCAATTTGGCTGTTACGATCCGGGACCGAATCAGATTTTATTGAACCGGCGCATGGATCGCCCGGGAGTTCCCGCGTGCGCCGTGGAATATGTTTTGTTCCATGAAATGCTGCACGTGAAACATCCGACGCGGCGTTCGGGTTGCAGCCTGGTATCGCATTCGCGGGAATTTCGTGAAGAGGAAAAACTGTTTACGGAATTTGAAAAAGCGCGCCGTGCGCTGGACCGTTTAGCTCGCTGACTTGTCTTTGTTCCTGCCTTTGCTTCCTACTTCGCTCCACAGCTTGTCGATTTTCTTGCGGATCTTTGCGGCGTCTTCGGCGTGCGGGTAGAGATCAAGGTAGCGGGTGTAGGATTTGATGGCTTCGCGTTTCTGGTTCTTTTTTTCCTGCACTTCACCCATGTAACGGTACGGAATTGCGAAGCCGGGTTTAGCGGCCGCGGCATCCTGAAAGCGATCCATGGCGGCGTCGAG
The DNA here is from genome assembly GCA_964194235.1 of uncultured bacterium. Taxonomy (GTDB): domain Bacteria; phylum Acidobacteriota; class Terriglobia; order Acidiferrales; family UBA7541; genus Acidiferrum. The sequence continues at coordinate 11,840 of CAXMLS010000533.1, forward strand.
GTCGCCCTTCTTCATATAATACTGACCGACTTCCATGTCTTTCTCAGCGCGCAGCGGGTCCCAGGCGGGCTGGTCGGGGGCGGATTTGGTGGCGGTGTCTTTGTTCTTCCTGGTGGGGGTTTTGGAATGAGGAGGAGGATCGGGAACGGGTGCAGCGGGAGTGGATGAAGAAGATTCTCCCGGGTCTTGGGCGCGCAGGGTTGTTTCGCAGATAAAAATGGAGGCGGCTGTTGCGAGGAGCAGAAATTGTTGGAGGGTTTTGCGATTCATTACTGCGTCCTTGTACTGAGCGATTTGAATCGACGCTGCCGCCGATTGGTGCTGAGTGCCTGGAGGTGGCGCCGTAACGTTACCAAAATCCCTACACGCAACTACGGCGTGTGGGACACCCAAAAGCCACTCAAACAAAACACCATAGAAGCCGAGGGCAACATCAAACACTCGAAACGCGGTGGGCGCTCGACTTGCATCGCGGATTCCTTCGCGCGCATCCAATTAAGACGGGCGGATAGCGGAAATTCATTGCGATTGCGAAGAACGCGTTTCGTTTGCGATTCGCCTGTCACTCTCTCCGATTCACACTTGTATCATAATAGTTGTACGGCGGTGGTTGTTCTCCGCGCATAAACTTTAACTTCAATGGAACCACGCGAAAAAGCCGCGCTGCTACCCGAAGCACCCGGGGTGTATTTATTTAAGGATGCCGGCGGCACGGTGCTGTATGTGGGGAAGGCAAGTTCTCTGCGGAGCCGGGTGCGGTCGTATTTTCTGGAGTCCAGCTGGAGCAATGCCAAGACCGGGTCGCTGGCGCGAGAGATTGCCGATCTGGAAACTATCCTGGTGGCCAATGCGCGCGAGGCGCTGGCGCTTGAACACAACCTGATCAAGCAGTACCGGCCGAAGTTCAATGTGGTGTTGCGGGACGACAAAACTTATCCGTACATAAAATTTACAGCTTCGGAAAAGTTTCCACGGGTTTACTTCACGCGTCGAGTAAAGAAGGATGGCTCGCTTTATTTCGGGCCTTATTTTCCCGCCAGCCTGGCGCGGCGTATTCTGCATTTCATTCATAAGAGATTTCTGGTTCCTTCGTGCACGGTGGATCTGACGCGCAACCATCCGCGTCCGTGCTTGCAGTACTACATCAAGCGGTGCCAGGGACCGTGCGTGGAAGGACTAACGACGGAAGAAAAATATGCCGAGGCGGCGCGCGACGTGCGGCTATTTCTGGACGGCCGGCGGCACGATCTGATCAAGAGCCTGGAACAGCGCATGGGAGTAGCGGCGGAGCAGGAATTGTTTGAGCAAGCCGCGGCGTACCGCGATTTGCTACGCACGCTGGAGGATATTGAAGAGCGGCAGCGGATTGCGTCGTCGCACGGCGACGACACCGACGTGCTGGCGTATCACGCGGAAGCGCCGCTGGTGGCGGCGAATCTTTTCCATTTGCGCGGCGGGCGCGCGGTGGACCGGCGCGAATATTATTGGGAAGACCTGGAAGAGTTCGATGCGAAGGAATTTATTCCTTCGCTTTTGAAGCAACTCTATCTGGAAGCGGCGTATTTGCCGAAAGCGATTCATGTGCCGGTAGATTTCGAGGACCGGGAGGTTTTGGAGGAAGCGCTGACCGAGCGCGCGGGACACAAGGTGGAGATTTTTACGCCGCAACGCGGATCGAAGCGGGCGTTTCTCGATCTGGTTGCCAACAATGCGGCGCATTCGTTCGAGCAACGTTTCCGCGTTTTAAAGCCGACGTCGAAGGCTATCAATGAAGCGGTGCAGGCGGCGTTGAATTTGCCTGAGGAAGCGAATCGCATCGAGAGCTTTGATATTTCGCATATTCAAGGGACCGATACGGTGGCTTCGATGGTGGTGTGGGAAAACGGGCGGATGAAGAAATCGGATTACCGAAAATTTATCATTCGCGGGGAAGGCGGCGTGGAGGGCGGGCCGCCGCAGAATGATGACTTCGCCAGCATGCGTGAAGCGGTGTCGCGGCGGTACAGCCGCGTGCTGACGGAAAAGCGGCCGATGCCTAATCTTGTTTTGATTGACGGCGGGATTGGGCAACTGCGCGCGGCGGCGCAGGCGCTGGAGTCGCTGCAGATCATCAACCAACCGCTGGCGAGCATCGCGAAGCGGGAAGAGATTTTGTATATATACGGGCAGGAAGATGAGCCGTGCGTGCTTGATCACCATTCGCCGGTGCTGCACTTAATTCAGCAAATTCGCGATGAGACACACCGGTTTGCGGTGACATTTCACCGGCTGCGGCGAGGGAAGCGGCAGACCAAGACGGCGTTGAGCGAAATTCCTGGAGTGGGACCGCTCACGGCGCGGCGATTGCTGCGCGAGTTTGGCAGCGTGGCGAATCTGCAGCGCGCGGGCATCGAGGGGTTGAGCCGGGTGATTACGCGAAAAAGCGCGGAGAAGATTCTGGCGCATTTGAATGCGGAAGCGCAGGAAAGCGGCTCTGTAGTACCTAACAGGTAGACTGTATTGCGGGGTGTTTGGTGCTATGCTACGGTTTCGACGGAGGTCGATATGTCAGACAATGTAGGTTCCAAAGTAAGTTATTTTCTGGTTGGTCTGGGCGTAGGCGCGCTGGTTGGCGTGCTGTTCGCTCCAAAGTCTGGTGAAGATACGCGGGATTATCTGACGCAAAAAGCGGATGAAGGCAAGGATTATGCACAGCGCAAGGCTCGTGAGCTGCGGGAACGCGCGGATGAATTGATCGAGCGCAGCAAAGACGTAGCGGCGCGCAAAAAAGAGTCTTTCTCCGCAGCGGTGGACGCGGGACGCGAAGCGTACGTACGCGAGTCCTCGAAGTCCTAGCTAGGGTTTTTAATCTGAACGTCCGCCCAGAACTTGGGCGGTTGGGGCGCTCATGGAATTCTGGCTTGAAGTCTTCAGCATCATCGCGGCGATCGCGCTGGTAGTTCAAGTGGTGATCCTGGGCGCGCTGTTTTTTGAGCTGCGGCGCACCACGGAAAAAGTTAACAAGCTGGTCGGCGACATGCAAACGCGCGTGGGGCCGATATTATCGCGCGTGCAGATTCTGCTGGACGATACGCAGCCGAAAATTTCCGAAATGGTCAGCGATGCTTCGCACATTGTGTACCTGGCACGCGGACAGGCGCAAAAGATGGATCGCGTGTTGACGGAAGCTTCGGACCGGTTGCGCGGACAACTGGTACATGCCGACCGAATTTTGACCGGGACGCTGGGCGCGGTGGAAGATGCCGGCTCTCGGATTCGCAGCGGATTCTGGGGACCGGTGAGGAAAGCTTCGGCGGTGGTGCAGGGAATCAAGGTGGGGCTGGACTTACTGCGGTCGCGGCGGACGGTACGGCGGCAAGACGAGCATCACGAGGAAGAGCTGTTTATTTAGAACTGAGCGAAACGAGAGAAGCTTTATAAGGGCTGACGATATGTCAGCCCTTTTTTATTTACTGTGCGTTATTTATCTGCAAAACTAATTCACATTTTGGTACTTTAACGATTTATTATCGTGGTGCTCCGGGCGGCGACATGTCACTAAACTCGTTTTCCGGTGCTCGGGTAGTCAGGAGTTCTTCGGCACGATTGGTGTGGCAGGGTTGGGATGGCTCGGCGAAAGTGTTGTTTGTGCCGTCTAGGAAGGTTGAAGATTGAATCTGACCTTATCGCCGCTCGTCGTTACGTTGCTGCTGCTGGCGGCACACTACGCTTCGGACTGGCCTGCGCTCGACGTTGCAAGTTCCCTAGACATGACAACTTCCCGTCCTTCATCGGACCCTCGAAGTAAACCCATGACCTGTCTCTTATACACATC